>JAZNYA010000040.1:0-15841 GCA_045594145.1 Candidatus Stercoripulliclostridium sp.
CATTTCTAGTTTGCCCATTTCTTTGTGCTTTAGGCCTATTATCATAAGCATACCGCTAACTGCACCGCAAACTTCTCTAAGCCTACAAAAACCACCGCCGAAGGGATTGGATATTGCTTTCATGTCTTCAGTAGTCATGCCTACGGTATCGGCAAGAGCCATTGCGACAGATTGAGCACAATTGTAGCCGGCTAAGAAATATTCTTTTGCTTTTTCAACGTAGTCCATAGCTCCACCTATTTAATCGAATATAGTAAGTCTGCGTAAGTTGGGAAGGGCCAGTCGTTTTTGTCAACCAACGTCTCTAGCTTATCGCAGTCTTCACGAAGGGCACTCATATCGAAGAATACTTTTTCACGATAGAAGCGTGCGATTTCCAAACTGTTCGCTCCCTTGCATGATTCAAGAGCATCTCTTTCGAGAACATCGATGCTTGCATATAGGTTCTTTGCAAGATGCGATAATTTGTTGATTAAATCAAGTTCTACGGAGCGGTCGATGCTTTCATCAAGGTGCTTCTTGTTTAAAGCCATATCGACGAGTTTTCTCTCGTATGCAAGAACGGATGGTAGTACTTGTTTTTTTGCCATATCAAGCATGGTTAGTGCTTCGATGTGTATGGTTTTAGAGTATATATCAAGCAATATTTCCGTTCTGGAAGCAATTTCATTTTTGGAGAGAACACCGTGCTTTTCCAGTAGCTTTACATTCTTTTCATCGGTAAAGTGTGGTACTGCGTCTACTGTAGACGTTAGGTTGGAAAGTCCACGTTTTTCCGCTTCTTCCTTCCATTCTTGCGAATAGGCGTTGCCGTTATATATTATGCGTTTATGCTTTTTATACGTTTTAGCAATAAGGTCGGTTAATGCCTTATTGAAGTCTTCTGCTCCTTCTAAAACGTCTGCAAATTGGCAGAGAGACTCGGCGACTATCGTATTCATTATGTAGTTGGTGCAAGCGATGCTGAAGCTTGAGCCAAGCATACGGAATTCGAACTTATTGCCGGTGAAAGCAAGCGGTGACGTTCTGTTTCTATCCGTCGTATCACGTGGGAAAGAAGGAAGCATGGAAACGCCGATTTGCATATTGGCTTTCTTTCTGCCTTTATAAGTTGCATGGTGTTGGACGGCTTCTAATATATCGGTAAGTTCGTCGCCAAGGAAGATGGAAACGATTGCCGGTGGTGCTTCGTTTGCTCCTAGACGATGGTCGTTGCCGGCACTTGCTGCACTAAGACGCAGGAGTTCTTGATATTCGTCTACGGCCTTAATAACTGCCGTTAGGAACAATAGAAATTGTGCGTTTTCATAGGGAGTTTCGCCGGGCTCCAAAAGGTTGATACCACTATCGGTAGAGAGAGACCAGTTGTTGTGTTTACCGCTACCGTTTACTGCTTCGAAGGGCTTTTCGTGTAGCATGCAAATCATACCGTGCTTTTGTGCTACGCTCTTCATAAGTTCCATGGTTAATTGGTTTTGGTCGGTAGCTAAGTTGACGGTAGTGAACAAAGGAGCAAGCTCGTGTTGGGCGGGGGCTGCTTCGTTATGTTTGGTTTTGGAAAGAACGCCCAGACGCCAAAGTTTGTCATCTAAGTCCTTCATGAAATCGGAAACTCTGGGTTTGATTGCACCAAAATAATGGTCTTCCATTTCTTGACCTTTAGGTGGCTTTGCTCCAAAGAGAGTTCTTCCGCAGTGGACTATATCAAGACGGCTTTCACCTACTTTTTTGTCTATTAGAAAATACTCTTGCTCTGCACCTACGGTTGCGTTAACTTTGGTCGCCTTGGTGTTTCCGAATAATTTTAGTATTCTTAACGATTGCTTGTTTAGGGCTTCCATACTGCGTAGTAAGGGAGTCTTTTTGTCCAAAATCTCGCCACCATATGAGCAGAACGCAGTAGGGATACAAAGGCTTCCGTCTTTGATGAAAGCATAACTGGAAGGGTCCCATGCAGTATAACCACGTGCTTCAAACGTAGCCCTAAGTCCACCGCTCGGGAAACTGCTTGCATCGGGTTCGCCCTTAATTAGAGCCTTACCGCCGAACTTCATGATGACTTCACCTTGCTTGTTTACGTCAAGGAAGCTATCGTGCTTTTCTGCGGTTATGCCCGTCATAGGTTGGAACCAATGGGTATAGTGAGTCGCACCGTTTTCAAGTGCCCAATTTTTCATGGCATCAGCTATTACGTTTGCAATTTCTAGAGTTAGGGGCTTTCCTTCTTCTATGGTTTGCTGTAAAGCGTTGTAGATTTCTGCACTAAGCCTTTCTTTCATTACCTTGTCGTTAAAAACGAGTGTGCCAAAAATCTCGGGTACGTTGGTGTTCATCTGTGACTCCTTCGTGGGTATAAATGTTTATCTTAATATACCACATAAATATGCGGTAGTCAAATAATAAGTAAATTATTTACACGTGCACGCGTAAATTATTTGTGCAATAAACCGAGAAGTGCTATAATTTGAGCATGAAGATTTTATATAGACTTGGAAAAGAAGCAAAAAAATATTTAAAGTACTACGTCGTTGGTATCGTCGCAGTAATTTTTACGAGCCTTGTTACGCTTACCGCTCCTAAAATTCTTTCTTCAATGACCGGCATGGTTTCCAGTGGCGTAGACGCAGAGAAATTAAAAACCATTGCAATCTATGCGGTAGTTTTATTAGGATTGTATGCATTAAAACTCGTTTGCCGTTTTATTTCTACGTATATGTTGCACGTTGCCGCTTGGCGACTTGTTAATAACATGCGTGTAAAGGTGTACGACCATATTCAAGCATCTTCCATGAGTTACTTTAGCGATAAGCAAACGGGTGACTTGTTGTCACGTGTAGTAAATGATACTGCAAACTTTGAAATGCTTTATGCTCACGTCATACCGGAAAGCATAACCAATATTATAACCTTTGTCGGCGTGCTTGCCATGTTACTTACGATAAATTGGAAGCTTGCTTTACTCGCCATGACGATAGTTCCTTTTGTCGCCGTTGCCGGCATATATTATGCAAAGAAGGTTCGTCCTAATTTCCGTAAAGCTCAAAAGGTGACCGGCGAAATTTCCGCCGAGCTCCAAGATAATTTTTCCGGTATTCATGAAATCCAAGCTTTTGGACAAGAAGAGCACGAACACGGCGACGTAAAGAAGGCGACGGATAAGCATAGCGTAGCGATAATTCGAGCACTAAAAATTTCCGGTTTCTTCCATCCGTTAATAGAGTTCACTTCTTCTCTTGCTACCGTATTGGTGGTCGGTGTCGGCGGTTATCTTGCATACAATAACAATATGAACGTAGAAAGCGTGGTTGCGTTCCTTCTATATCTTTCCCTTTTGTTTGCTCCGATAGAAGGTCTGGGTAGACTTGCCGAAAACGCTCAAACCGCACTTGCCAGCGGAGAGAGAATAATGGAAATATTGGATACACCCATAGAAATTAAAGATGCGGAGAACGCAAAAGACGTGGGTAGAGTTAGGGGTGACGTAGAATTCAAGAACGTGTCCTTCGGTTATCTTGATGGAACGCCCGTATTAAAGGATATTTCTTTTAGTTGTAAGGCGGGTCAAACGATTGCGTTGGTAGGAGCAACGGGAGCCGGTAAGACGACCATTACGCAACTTATACCAAGATTTTATGAACCGGATAGTGGCGAAATATTTATTGATGGTCACAATATAAAGGACCTAACGCTAAAGTGTTTGCGTTCGAATATTGCACCGGTTTTGCAGGATACTTTCTTGTTTAACGGAAGCGTGGCGGAAAATATTTCCTATGCTAAGCCGGACGCAAAAATGGAAGAAATTGTAGCTTCAGCTACTAAAGCACAGATAAATGACGAAATTTTAGAGATGCCGGAAGGCTATGAAAGTAAGGTGGGAGAACGTGGCTTGAAGCTTAGTGGCGGACAAAAACAAAGGATTGCAATAGCAAGAGCAATGCTAAGAGAAGCCCCCATTATTATTCTTGATGAAGCTACGGCATCGGTGGATAGCACGACGGAAAAACAAATTCAACAAGCAATAAACAGCCTTTGCGGAAACCATACCGTAATAGCTATTGCACATAGGCTTTCAACCATTAGAAACGCAGACCAAATTCTACTCATAGAAGATGGAAAAATCGTAGAGCGTGGAACCCATTACGAATTGATTGCTCTTGGTGGAAAATATAAGAAGCTTCACGACCAAAACGCATAAAATTGCATATTGCAATTTGCTCGTGCGTGTGATATTATATAATAAATAGACTAAAACAAGGAGAACGACATATGGCACGTTATCAAATTAGACAAAAATATTTTGCTCTTAATGATTCTTTTGATATCACTGATACAAGCGGAAATGCTCGTTATATTTGCAATAGCAAAATGATATCTATTCCCAAGAAATTTTGGCTAGAAACCGTTAGTGGCAACCCTTTGTATTACGTACGTAAAAAGTTGATGTACTGGCTAGGTTATCCCGTATTCAAAATTTATAAAGGCGAAGATAAGAGCGGTGGATTACTCGCAACAGTTAAAGTCGCATATGCTTTCGTGGGCAAGAAAATCAAAGTTAAGAGCGAGACCTTCGGCGATATGGTAATTATCGGCAGAATCGGTAATAACTGGACGTTCTACGTTCACAAGGGCGATAAGAAGGGCGAAATAATCGCAACTATCCATAAGCGTATCTTTAAAGTTGCAGATACTTATGATATCGACATTACTGAAGGCAAAGATTCCTTCATTTTAACTCTAGCGGTTATACTTGATTTCCTATATCACAAAAATCACTAATCACAACTTATAAATAAAATTCAGGAGACTATTATGACTAAGATTAAAGTTGGCGTAGCCGGTTATGGTGTAATCGGTCAAAGACTTGCTGACGGCGTAGCTCGCCAAGGCGACATGGAACTAGTAGGCGTTGCAGACGTTGCTCCTACTCTTGCCGTTAGGGCACTTTTCGAAAAGGGTATGCCCTATGATTTGTATCTTGCCAGTGAAGATAAGCGTGCTGATTTTGATGCTCTTGGTATTCCCGTAAGCGGAACCATGGAAGAAATGGTCAAAAAGTGCGACGTTATATTGGACTCTTCACCCGGCGGTATCGGTGCAAAGAACAAAGAACTTTATGAAAGACTAGGCAAGAAAGCAATATTCCAAGGCGGAGAAAAGAACTCTGTTGCCGACGTATTCTTCCATGGATATGCTAACTATGAAAAGGGCTTGAACAAAGATTTCCTAAAGCTCACTTCTTGCAATACTACCGGCTTAATTCGTAGCGTTGATTGTCTTGATAGAGAATTTGGTATCGATAGAGTTGCTATCACCATCATCCGTAGAGTTGCCGACCCCGGTGATTATCATAGGGGCTTGACCAATGCACTACAAATCGACAAGGCACCTTCCCACCAAGCGGTTGACCTAATGACCATTATGCCCCACGTAGAAGCAACGGGAATTTTGGTACATACTCCCATCACTCACGGTCATATCATCACCGTTGTTGCAACCGGTAAGCAAAAGATTACCAAGGAAATGGCTCTCGAAGCATTTAGCAAGCATCCCCGTATCAGAATCGTTTCCATCAAAGATGGATTCTTGGGGAATGCAAGCCTGTTCAGATATGCTCGTGACCTAGGCAACCCCCGTGGCGATATGTATGAAATCGCCCTTTGGGAAGACAGCATCGTTGAGTCCGGCGATAGCATAATGTATGCAATCAATATCCCCCAAGAAGCCGTTACTATCCCGGAAACCATGGATGGCATAAGAGCAGTTATGGGTATGCAACAAACTTCTAAAGAAGCAACCGAAAAAACCAACGAATATCTTGGCATAGGAAAATGGAAGAAATAAAAATTAAATCTATAATAGGGGTGGACGTAAAGGGCAAAACCGTGCTCTTCCGCCCCGATATAAATTCACCCGTAAAGAACGGCAAGATAGTTAACGATAACCGCCTAAACGCAACCGTGCCTACTCTAAAGTATTTGGTTGACGGCGGTGCTAAAGTTGCAATTATAGCACACCAAGGCGATACTTTGGATTACCAAAACCTTATGTCCATGCAACCGCATGCAGAAAGGTTGAGTGAAATAAGCGGTATCAAAATAGATTATATCGATGACGTTTGCGGTGATGCTGCACTACAAAAAGTTAAAGATTTAAAAGAAGGAGAAGTAGTTCTTCTAGGCAACTTGCGTTATCTTACAGAAGAAGTATCTACTTTTGAAAAGGACGTCAAACTTAAAGCGGAAGATATGCTAAATACATATTTGGTAAGAAGACTTGCACCGCTATTCGATTTGTACGTCAACGATGCTTTTTCAGCAGCACATCGTAATGCACCCAGCATGGTCGCTTTCGAACTCTTAATGCCGTCTTATGCCGGACCTTTGTTCTTTAAGGAATATGAAGCACTCCATACCGTTATGACTTCGGCAAAGAAGCCTTTAGTATTCGTTCTTGGCGGTGCAAAAATCAGCGATGCGTTCGGCATGATGGGAAAGGTTCTAAAAGATGGCGTCGCAGACAAGATAGTAGCTTGTGGTGTAACCGGCGTTGTAATGCGTCTTGCAGAAGGCAAAAAAGTGGGAGCAAGTTATGAAAAATGGCTCAAAGACCGTGATTTGCTAGCTTTCGTTGAGCCAGCAAAAGAACTTCTTGCAAACTATGGCGACAAATTTGTGCTACCCGTCGATTTCGCTTATGAAAAGGACGGAGTAAGAAAAGAAATTTCTATTGAAGATTTGCCTAACGATGAAGCAATGTTTTTGGATATAGGCAAAAAGAGTGTTGCAAAATTTGAAGAAGAACTACTTTCTGCCGGAACGATTTTTGTAAACGGACCTGCCGGCGTATATGAAAACGAACTTTTCGCCTATGGAACGGATAAGATTTGGAACGCAATAGCTAGTAGCCCTGCTTACTCGGTAATAGGGGGCGGAGATACCGTTACGGCAGCAAGCAAATTTATAGACTTAAAGGAAGTCAATTACGTTTGTACGGCGGGTGGAGCAATGGTAAGGTTCCTAAGTGGAAAAAGGTTACCGCTCATAGAAGCAATGCTCAATTCAAAATAATTTTAAAACCCGTGTAAACGGGTTTTTATTAAAGGTGTAATATGTACGATTTACTAATTATCGGTGGTGGAATAAGTGCTATGGTGACTGCGATTGTCGCAAGACGTCGTGGCAAAAGCGTTATAATCCTAGAAAAAAATGATAAAGTAGGAAAGAAATTGCTTGCCACCGGTAACGGCAAATGCAATATGGCAAACACCGATAAAATCACCAATAAATACAACACGGAGTTTGTCTATCCTATACTTAAAAAGTATGACCTGCAAAAACAAATTGAGTTTTATAATAGTATTGGGTTATTGACGAAAGAAGTAGATGGTAGAATATATCCGTATAGCGAACAAGCATCCACAGTTCTTAATGCTCTTAGGAATGAAATGGATAGACTAAAGGTAAAAATTATAACCGGAGCAGAAGTTAAAGAGATAGCTAAAGGCTACGTGGTTAACGATTATAAAGCAAAAAACATCTTGCTTGCTACCGGTTCTAATGCAACGATGGGAGTGTATTCGGGTAGCCTATATTCGCAATTCGGGCACCGAAACTCCGATTTAAAGCCTGCACTTGTGCCACTACTTACTGCCACTGAAAACCTAAAGGGATTACGTGGCGTAAGAATTAAAGCGGGCGTAAAGCTTTTTGTTGGCGAAAAATTGATGGGAGAAACCCAGGATGAAGTTATCTTCAAAGATAACGGTGTTTCAGGTACGGCCATATTCTATTTGTCACAAAAATTAGCTCGAGCAAAGGCAAAGGCAGGAAGAATAGTAATAGACTTAATGCCGGAATATTCTTTGGGTGAGTGTCGTGAACTCATAAAAGAATTAGGTGGAATAGAAGGCGTTTTTCATAAAGAAATCGTCAACAATCTTTTGCGACTTTCCAAAAATGGAGACGTTGCCGAGCACGTAAAGAATTATGTTTTAGAAAACGTAAGGCTTGGTTCGTTCGACCTAGCTCAAGTTATGAGTGGCGGTCTCATTACGGACCAGTTTGATTGTCAAACGTTAGAGTCCAAACTTCAAAAAGGATTATATGCCAGCGGTGAAGTGTTGGACGTGGACGGCGAGTGTGGCGGATACAATATCATGTGGGCAGTAGCGAGTGGTATGGCTGTTGGAGAAAATGTATAGGATTAACGGAATAAGATTGCCACTTGGATATTCGGAAGAAGATTTACAAAAGGCAGTTCTTAAAAAACTTAATACCCATAAAGGAAACCTTGTAGGAATAAAAATTCTTTCAAGGAGCATTGATGCACGCTATAAAAATAACATCTTATACGTTTTGAACGTAGCGGTAGAATTAAAAACCGGAAAAAGCGTAAGGGCGGAAGAATACGTTTTACCGCCTACGTCAATTAAGGAGCTTGGATATAAACCGATTAATAGCGATAAAAAAGTTTTTGTAATAGGCTCCGGTCCCGCCGGACTTTTTGCCGGATTGACTCTTGCCGAACTTGGATTTAAACCCATAATTTTAGAGCGTGGCGGAAGTGTAGAAGAAAGGGTAGAAAAGATAGATGGTTTGCGTAATTTTGGAGTGCTTGATACCGAAACAAACGTACAGTTTGGTGAAGGTGGAGCCGGCACTTTTTCCGATGGTAAACTAAATACCGGCATCAGTAAAGAATACACGTCAGTTGTTTTTGGAGAACTAATTAAAGCAGGAGCTCCTAGCGATATTGCATACGAAAGTGCACCGCACGTGGGCACGGATGAACTAAGAAAAGTCATCAAGAATATGCGTGCTATACTCAAAGAAAAAGGAGCTACGCTATTAACCCACAAGAAACTGACTGATATCAAGATTATTGATAATAGGGTTACTGAAATTGTAATTAACGGTTCCCAAACCGAAAAGACAGATTATGTTATTCTAGCAATAGGACAAAGTGCGGAAGACACTATAAAGATGCTTAACGCTCGTGGCGTAAGCATGATTTCCAAACCTTTTTCTTTGGGCGTTAGGGTGGAGCATTCTCAAAGGTTTATAGACTATGCTCAGTATGGTGAAAGTTACAAATTACTACCACCTGCAGATTACAAATTAAGCACTCACGTTTCTAGCGGAAGGGGCGTTTATACTTTTTGCATGTGTCCCGGCGGAGAAGTCGTATGCTCTTCATTTGAAGAAGGAACTATTATAACTAACGGCATGTCTAATAGGGCCAGAGATACCGAATACGCCAACTCTGCAGTTTTAGTTTCCGTGACACCGCAAGATTTCGACGGCTCTTTATTCGGTGGGTTTAAAGCTAGAAAAGAAATAGAAAGAAAGGCGTTTGAGCTTGGTGGCGGGGGATACAAGGCACCTGCTCAATACTTTGGCGATTTTATAAAAGGTAAAACTACTACAAGTGCTATAAACTCTTCTTATTTACCAAAGGCGGAAGGGGCGGATTTAAACAAACTTCTTCCTAAATACGTTTGTGACGGACTTAGGGAAGGAATGGAAGCATTTGGTAGAAAAATTAAAGGATTCAACGATGAAGGAGCGTTATTTATCGCTCCGGAAACGCATTCTTCTTGTCCTATTAGGATGATAAGAAACGATAATGGGGAAAGTAATATAGAAGGATTATATCCTTGCGGTGAAGGTGCAGGATATGCAGGCGGAATAACGTCTAGTGCAGTTGACGGAGTACGCCAAGCTCTCAATATTTATTTTAAAGAAACCGAATAAGGAGATGAGTTGAATCATGAAGGAAAGAATTAACGTAAAAAGATTGACGGTAACGGCATTGTTTACCGCTGTAATATTTGTGGCTACAGCTTTCATAAAATTCCCAATTTCATTAGGATACGTTCATTTGGGCGATGCATTTATATTTTTAGGAAGTTTTATTTTACCGCCTTTATATTCCGTAATCGCGTCGGTTATAGGAAGTGTTCTTGCGGACTTGATGGCGGGTTACGTAATATATGCACCCGTAACACTGCTTGCAAAAGGATTGATGGCAGTTATTGCAAGTATGCTCTTTTATAAGAAGACTAACGTCGTTCGCTTTATGTTTGGGACGATTCTTTCTTCGATTTTAATGGTGCTTATATACTTTATTTTTGAAGGAATCTTTTATGGCTGGGGGTTGGCTGTCGCAAATTTACCAATGCAGTTTATACAGCCCGGCATTGCAATCGTAGTTAGCGGAGCAATCATATTCTCGTTAGGTAAAATACCTTACGTTTTAAAAATCAAAGAAGATATTGCTAGTAAACGGCGTAAATAGTATCCCAAAATGCTGGTAAAGGCGATTAAAACGCTTATTTGGTATGCGAATTTTGAATAAACACTTGATTTTTTAGTGCACTAAAGTATAATATATATTTAGAGTTATACTTCATAAAATGGAGAAACGAAATGGAAAGTTATACTAAAACTAACGTTAGCAAATTTGACGCAAAAAAACTTTTTGATGAGTCAGGTGTCGGCGTTGCAGAAAATATTAGAGAAATAGAAGCCGGAGAATTCAACACCATTTTTCAAATTAAGAGTGGTGATAAGAAATATTTTATCAAGTTTGGTTCAAGCCCGGAAGTAAAAGTATTAAGTTATGAAAAGGATATTTTGAATACCGAAATATACTTTTATGAAAAATTGGAAGGCAGTGCAGTAAAACGTCCCACAGTTGTATTTAGCGATAACACTCGTTCTAAGATAGGCGTAGATTACTTTATTATGGAATCTCTTAATGCACCGCTTTTAGGCTATGCCTTCCCTTCGGTTAACCAAAGGAAGAGATTTGAGTATCAATTAGGGGCAAACCTTGCTGAATTGCATAAGATAAAAGGCGATAGTTTCGGCTATCCGCAATGTGGATTAAAAGAAACTTGGGAAGAAGCATATAAGAGCATGGTAAACAATCTTATTGCAGATGCAACGGTTTTGGACGTCAAGCTAGATAGCTTTAGAATAAACAATATTTTGAATTACGCAACCCCATATCTAAAGGAAGTAACGGAGCCGTCTCTAGTGCATTTTGACGTATGGATGGGAAATATTTTCGTTTCAAAAACCCATAATTTCCAAGGACTAATAGATTGGGAAAGAGCAATGTGGGGCGACCCGGTAGGCGATTTTATATCTCTTAACCTTTTTAGAAAATTTGAAAATAAAGAATATCTTTTGAAGGGATATAATAGCGTTTCTCACTTTGTAGTAGATGAAAAAATTCTAATTAGAGCGAACCTTCTTCGCATGTATTTGGGCATGATTATGATGGTTGAGCCATGTACTCGTTGGAAAAAGGGCAGTCTAATATATTGGGGCAGAAGAAGAGTTGGTAAACGTTTGTTCAATAAGGCTATAAAAGAACTGGAAAGACAACTTAAAGAGTAATGCAATCATCAGTAACAGAGTATAAATGCACCGCAGTGTCGGTGCATTTTTTTGTTCACGAACAAAAACTTCAAGCTCAATTTTTTTGGTGTTAAAATAGGAAATTAGGTATTGACACGCATGCGTATTTTATATATAATTATAGCGTATAGACGTATTTAAATACGTTTAGAGCAGAAAATAGAAGAAGGAGATTGCGAAATGGATAAAATTAAGAGAAAAATTAACGTCCTACGCGTACTACAAGTCGTATTTTACGCACTCGGCTTCCCACTATTTATTCACATGGTAATGCTCACCAATAAGCCCGTTCAAGAATCTTATCTTGCAACCGGACTTAACGGTTATATGGCAATTATCATTGCTGCAATAATTTGGGTAGTCGTTATTTTAGTTCAATTGTTATTTAGAGCAATTTGCAGAAAGAACAGAATGGCAAGAGCCGTATGGGTAGCATTGTTTGCAACCGTTCTCACTCTCGCTCCTATTCTTTATTGTGATTTTGTGCTTAAAGGTCAATACGATGCAATGGTTGATAAGTACGTTGAAGAAACCAGCCTTACCGAAGGACATTTCTACAACTATGAAAAAATCATTACGCCTTATAACTTTAAGCAAGAACTTGAAAAGACCAACACCGAATTTGAAACTTACGTAAAGACTTTTAACTTGAATCTTTCAGTTTTGGAAGGAAAGAACTATGGTCCCAACGGCGATGGTTCCCAATATACTTTCAACGAAGAAGAACAAGCATATTATAGCCCTAACGGCATGTTTGCAGATGGTTATTTGTTTAGTGCTAAGCAAGCAATTGCTGTTCAAAGAGCATATTATAAGAACCAACTCGCATATGCAGCAGAAGGTAAGGATATCGAAGTAGAACTTGCTAAGGCTCTAGTTGAACTAGAAACCAATGCTTCTTCCGATTGGAACAAGTACAAGAATGGTGCTAGCGAATCTTCTTTCAAGATGGAAGGCTTTGAATATATCAATTCTCCCGAAGAATATGAAGAAGCTTATGGCGAAGATGGTTATGCTAAGAAATTCTACGTAACAGACGACCGTCTTGATGCTATCGCAAGCCTTATCGGTGGAACTCTAGGAAATAGTAAAGAAGTTAAGAATCTCATCAACATGCTTCCCACCCTCCTAAGCATGTTTGGTCTTGAAGTTGATATCGACCTTGATGCTATCCAATCCATCATGAACGAAGACTTGACTGTAGACCAACTTATCGGTTTCATCAACGACCTAGGTCTTGGTAAGACTCTTGCAGGTCTAATCGGTACCGGTAGCGACACTATCACCAAGGCTGACCTTATGGGACTTCTTGAAGGATATTCTAACTATCAATCACCTTCAACCTACCCCATCTTCTACTTCCTTGAAGACGAAGGTTTGAGAGAATTTGCATATGCTAATTACTATGGTAAAATCCATGGTGGCAAAGTAGGTGCCGTTCTAGTTGGTGAAAATGTTGGCCTAATGAACCTTGACAATATGGCAGGAACCAAGAATCCTTATTCTGCACAAGGACTTCTTACCATGTTCGATCGTTGGGATGCACAAGCTGAACTAATCGAAACCTTCTATCCCATGGTAATGGTTCGTACTATTGCTCTTAAGATGAGTGCTTCCATCGTATTCTGCTTGCTCGCAGCATACTGGTTCTCCGCTAAAGTCGAAGAGCAATACGCAAAACTCAAAGTTGCGAAATAATAGGGGGTAAAGTATAATGAAAAAAGTTCTTAAAACTCTATTGTATATCATAGGCTTCCCTGCACTAGTTGCACTAGTTGCGTTCAACAGCCTTGTTATTTATGAATCAGGCGACACCTATGGCTTCTGGCCCTATGTTGGTTTGATTCTCGCTGGCGTTCTCGCCATCGTATATACGATTATCTTTATCGTTACCGGTAAAAACTCCAAGAAGAACAAGGGTAACTATAATAAAGTAAGAAAGAGCGTTGCAACCCTAGTAGTTATGAGCTTCGTTCTTACCGCTGGCATTTGGCTAGTAGTAGACCTTCCCTTCCTTCTTCCCGATATTCTAAATACCGCAACCCAAGGAACTCGTTTGTTCCCCCAATTGCATGAAGATTACAACGAACAAGCAATTTTGCATGGTAATCTACTAGATGATTATATCAAGATGAACGTTGCTAACGGCAACCTTTCTACTGAAGTACATTCTGAAGAAGAATGGCTAGAACTTGGTTTCCAATCCGAAGAAATTCGTACGCTCATGAAGCAAAACTTCGTTGCTATGGATAAAAACGGATATAAGACCTTCACCAGCAATGGTCCTTGGCTAAATATGGCAAATGATAACCGTTTGACCATCCCCGTACTCGTACACCTTCTCCTTAACGATAGAGAAGTAGACGAAGAAGTCACCTACTACCTACAAGCAGACATCGTTCCGAAGGAATTCGTAACCGATAAAGATGGCGACAACGTTAATAAAGCTCCTGTTCAAAACGAAGAAGTAGAAACCGTTATTACTTGGTCTATCCTTGATATGCAAGGAACTCCCATGAATATCGATTTAGCAGGTGCACTAGGTGGTGCTTTAAATAGCGTTGGTATGACCATGGACGACGTTGCAACCTTGATTACCAAGCTAACGCTTGATAAGACTATCGCAGGTATTTTGGGCGACGTTAACACCGCTCTTGCAGACCCCGCACTAGCAGGTGCAGAACTCTTCGTTGGCGTTGATATGCGTGACGGTGGATTCCAAATCATGCTCACTCCCGCTGCAGGTCTTCGTGGTATGCACGGCTATCAATATTCCGCATGGCTAGATAGCAATAACCTACTCTTCGCAGTAATTTCTATTTTCCCCGCTCGTCAATGGATTTACATTTGGGGTGCAGTAGTAATATTTAGTTCCGTAGCAGTAGCAGCTCTACGCATGAAGGAATATGCTGGCAAGAAGGAAGAAATCGTTGTTGAAGAAGACGATGAACCCATCGATACCAAAGGAATGAATGCTTACGAAAGAACCGTTGTTACGGCAATCGCAAATCGTAATAGAATGAAGTAACCAATTCGCAATCTATAAAAATATTAAAGAGAAACCGCAAGGTTTCTCTTTTTTGTTGCAAGGACTGCTCCACGCGCGTACGTGCGTAACAATATATATTAAATTGCGAGAAAAATGATGCGGTTTTAATAGATTCGCCGTTATTTAGTCTTGACATACTTTACGTTTTATTGTAAAATTACAAATAGCGAGGTAGTATTATGATTTTTAGAGTTATAAAGAAACTTTATAGCAAAGCAGGCGATTTTGCTCTCCGCACAGAAATGGGAGATATGATTTGCAAAGCAGCCTACCTTAGTTCCGGTTATTATATATATAATAAATTCGGTGAACAAGTAGCTCAACTATCTTTCGATGATAAAGAAAAGGTTGCCACCATGGCTACGGCTACTCCCAATCCCGTTTATCCCGGTGCAGTAAAAATGGCTCTTAAGGGTAAGGATAATTTCTCTTTCTTTGCTAACGTAATTGAAAAGGGAGACGACCAATATATTCAAAACGTAAAGGGAAAGCAATCATACAACTTTAGTATTTGGGGAAAACCCAGTGAGTACGGATTTGATATTTATGATGGAAAGGATTTGGTAGCAAACGTTATTCCCTTCCCGCAAGATGAAGAAATATATCAAGTAAGAATTCATGAAAAAGGAAATCTCTTCTATATCTTTATGATTTGTCTAGCAGCAGAAAGACTTCAAAAAGATTTAGTATAACTAAAACCAAAGAGTATACTAAGAGAGCGTTTCCTAAAGACGCTCTCTTTTTTATTAACTCTAGGCTTGTGAAAGGATGTAAAAAGTCCAAAAAAGAGCCAATAATGCCGAATATAAAAACCGCTTAAAAAAATTAATAAAAAAAATAAAAAATATTGTTAAAAAAGTTTGACAACTATTTTCTAAGGTGGTATTATATCAAGGCTGTCGCATGACGATAGATTTAACGTACCTTTAAAATCAAAAAACCTATGGGGGTATAGCTCAGGTGGTAGTGCGCCTGCTTTGCAAGCAGGAAGTCTGCGGTTCGAATCCGCATATCTCCACCATATAGGCTGGTAGCTCAGCAGGTTAGAGCACGCGCCTGATAAGCGCGAGGTCGGTGGTTCGAGTCCACTTCAGCCTACCATCTAATTAAGATGGACCTTGCACCTTGACAACTGCATACAGATAGAGTAGACAAAAATCTAGAAAATATCTTAAAGAAAAAAATAAAAGTTTGAGTAATACGATAAACGTATAGTTAAGCTGGAAAAAAGACTGAGATATTTTGCTGAGGAAAAACCTAAAACAAAAAAAGTTCTTTTAGATCGAAGATTAAGACGAGATTAAGCTATAAAGAGCGTAGGGTGGATGCCTTGGCACTAGGCGCCGAAGAAGGACGTGACAAGCTG
>JAZNYA010000041.1:0-6451 GCA_045594145.1 Candidatus Stercoripulliclostridium sp.
AAGCCATCACCTATGAAATAATAGAAGAAGCCGGAGATGGTGAAGTTGAGTTGGAGAGAATAGGCGAAACCAATCGATATTCCATTATCCCCAAGAAGATAGGGGTATGTAAGCTGGAAATTAGAGCAAAGGCAAACGTAAACGTATTTAGAGAAATCACCATCTACGTTACGAGCGACAGCGTAGAAACTATGATGATATACGACGCAAGCGGTGCTGAAGTCGGCGAATATCGTGAAATTATTAAAAACGAGAAATTATACGTCGATATTAACCCAATAGATGCCGTTCGTGATAACGATATACAATGGGACTCTTCCAATACCAACGTTGCAACGGTAACTGAAAACGGATTTGTGGAAATTAAAGGACGTGGCCTTTCCAGAATTAAAGTTACGGCACTCGATAAAGATGGTAACTCGGTAAGCGATTACGTGGATATAGACACGTCTAGGGCAGTAGTAACAGACACCCAAATTTTCGTAACGGAAAGCGTTGATGAACGTTGGCTTATGGAAAACGTGGTGTTAGATGCAGAAGCCATTGTCATAGACAATGAAGACGGCACTTTTACCATAGAAAGCGAAGATGGTATCGTTGCTGTTACCACGATTATAGTTGAAGAAGACGATTGGGCGGTAACGGATATACCTAGCGTTGTTTATTTAAGAAACGGCGGGTATGTTCCGATAATTAAGAATTTGATTAGCGGAGAAGAAATAGAAGGCTATACCATTGAAGTTCTCACCCCGGATAAAATCGAATATGAAAAGGAAACGAATTTCTTAATTCCTATTGCTACGGGCGAAGCCGTTATAAAAGTAACTTACGGTGGAGAAAGCAAAGAAGTACGTATGCTTATTAAAGACAACCCGATTGCTTTCGAGTTGGAATTGGGAAGCGGTGACCAAAAGTTAGGTATACAGCTAAATCGCACTTGGGGGCTTTATTGGCTGGATGAAAACTATAATCTAACTACGGAATTCAAGTTTGGGCTTGCCGATAAGAGCAATACTTTCGACGTAGTATGGAGCGTAAACGACCCTGCTTATGCCAGCATTACTCGCACCGAAGGAAGCCAAGATATCGTTATAAACTTTAATGAAAATGCAAAAGGGCAGGCCGTTGTTATTACTGCAACGCTCAAAATAAACAACCTTGTGCAAGAAAGGGTAAAACGTAGTTTTACTTTTAACATAAGGGAGCAAAAGAACAGCGTTAACGTTTATAGCTATGAGCAAGCGGATATGGTGAACAGACACCGCTTCCAAAATATAGTGCTTCAAAACGATATCGTTGCAACGGCAAGACTTGATAATATTTCCGGTAGCGTATACGGAAACGGATTCAAGTGGGATGCATCCGGCGTACAAAATATGGACGTTGACGATGGTGCAATAGAATACGACTTTGAAGATATGGTAGGCGTAAGCCGTCAACCCGAACATGCGGAAAAATATCAAGTTTTCCTTCAAGAAGGAAACGACTGCATAAACTTTGAAGATATTATCATCTTTAACGCAAAAACGCTGGAAGAAGCATCTTGGCGTGGTTCCGGCGTAAGAACGACGTCACTATGGCATGAAACTAGGTCGATTTTTGATGATTATCCCGATGATTTACCGATAAATTTGCGTTATCTTCAAATTTATAATACGCATAGGGGAATCGAAATAGGATACCACTATAATGTACTTGTTGAAGGATGTATACTCGGCGACAATGTGGACGACAGCGTATTTGCCTATTATTATAACCAAAAAGAACGTCGCTATCCGGAACGTGGCAATAAGCTGGTATTCCGCAATAACGTATTCAAAATAAGCAGGGGGCCAAGCATAATGCTTGCCAGCGTACCTATGGGGTTTGAAAAACTCGATTCTAATTGCGACTTTGCTCCCGACGTTACGTTTGAAGGATTTAACGATTTCTACAATTGGCAAAGGAAGGAAGACTTCTATAGTAACGTTTCTTCTATGATAGGCGGATACGTAACTACCTTCGTAGACCCGAATAGTCCTTTGGGTGGAGCGATAAGTTCACTCCTTTTGCCCATTTTGGATAAAGTTCTTAAGGACGTTTCCAAGGGCGATGCGGTACAAGACTTATACTTTAAGTATGCAGGCGAAGAATACGTTTCGTTTGGAGCAATGGGGCTTGGTGCGTTGTTCTACTTTGATGCAAGTCACGTTACGATAAAATCCGAAGGATTGATGATTACCGACCTTCCCTTCCGTGATAGTCAAGGTAATCCCGTAGGACAAATGAGATATTTGGAAGAAACAATGGTCTCTTTGCATAATGACATTAATCTTCCTAATGCAACAACGTTATGTAATCCATCAACTATAGTTTGTACGGACTTCTCTCAAGGAGAACCTGAGATTAAGCCCGGTGACCCGATTCCTAACAGTAAAGAACTTTATGACAAACTTAGGGGAAATTATTGAGAAATAAAGTAATTTGGTAGGAAAAAATGAAGAAATTTTTAATTGGCGTTATTTTCTTAATACCGATAGTCGTAGTTATAGCCCTTAGTGCAACCGGAGCTATAATATCTTTGACTACGCCCGTAAATCCTACGGACATGATAATTAAGGATAGTGATAACGTCGAAATCGAGCGTGGAGTACCGCTTAAGGTAGATTCCAAGAATTTTGATGAATTCATCATCATAGACGTATTGCCTGCGATAACGCAAGACAAAGCCATCACCTATGAAATAATAGAAGAAGCCGGAGATGGTGAAGTTGAGTTGGAGAGAATAGGCGAAACCAATCGATATTCCATTATCCCCAAGAAGATAGGGGTATGTAAGCTGGAAATTAGAGCAAAAGCAAACGTAAACGTATTTAGAGAAATCACCATCTACGTTACGAGCGATTCTATTGAAACGATAGAAATTTACGATGAAAACGGAGAATTTGTCGGCGAACACGTCGACGCACTCGTTGGTGGTAAATATTTTGTTGATATCAATCCCATAGACGCACTGCGTAACAACGACGTACAATGGTCGTCTTCCAATACTGCCGTTGCAGAAATTAGTGCAAACGGAGAAATTAGAATAATAGAAGAAGGACTCACTAGAATAACGGCAAGTGCCGTTGATAAAGATGGCAACACCGTAAAGGATTATTTTGACCTTAACACCTTTGGTGCAATAGTATCTTCTTCCGTTTTATATTGCAGTGAAAATGAAATAACTACCGATTACTTGAAGGCAACTTATGCTCTTAATGATGAAGTACTGGTAAGCTCGGTGGCTGAAAATATATATGCGTTTACGCTAGGCACTAACGTCGTAAACGTAGAAGTTTTCTCCGTAGGAGAAGAAGAAATAGGATTTTTGGAACTTCCGTCCGTAATGTACACTCGTAATGGTGGATATTTCCCCGTCGTAGCATATTTTGAAAGCGGTGTGGTATGTGAAGGTGCAGTCGTTAGCGTAACCAATGCGGAAGTATTGGAAATCGAACCAGTAACGGGCATGATTATACCGCTAAAAGCCGGTAGCTCCATGGTAAAAGCCAGTTATAACGGAGTGACCATAGAAAAAGAAGTAGTAGTTAGAGAAAATCCCATTGCATTTGAACTTGAACTTGGCACTGCCGACCAAAAACTAGGCATACAATTAACTCGCACTTGGGGTAGATATTGGCTCGATGAAAACGGCAATAGAACCAACGTCTTTAGGTTTGGTTTGGATGATAAATCCAACGCTTTTGACGTAGAGTGGATGGTTAGTGAAGAAGGTTTAGTTAACATAACTAGGGTGGAAAATTCACAAGACATAGACATTGAGTTCTTGGAAGAAAGTAAGGGCAAATCCGTAACTCTTACCGCCGTGTTAAAAGTTAACAAGCTACTCCAACACAGAGTAAAACGCAGTTTTACTTTCAACTTGAGAGAAAGAGATGCCGTTAACGTATACGATTGGGACGAATTTAACAAAGTAAGTGAAATGAACCATAACGACATCGTAATGCAAGCCGACCTTTATCCCACGTATACTGCGGGACTTAGGAGTGACATATATGGCAACGGCTTCAAAATCGACGGTACAAACTTCCCTATTATCGATGAAAATCATTTCCGCAACTGGATTATTGATGGTTCTAGGTATGGTAGGGGACATTGGGAATTTTTAGAAACCGGTAACGGCAAAATAGTTATAGAAGACGTTGTTGCAATAGGCTCTCAAATGTATGAAGAGACGGACGTCGTGCTGGGATTTATAGATTTCTATTGGTATTATTGTCCCATAGAAATAAGATATTGCCAACTTTCCGGATTTAACGAAGGGGTGTCGTTTAGAAATGCGTTAAACGTTTTGGTGGAAGGTTGTATTTTTGGCGAAAACGACAATAACGGAGTTAGCATACAGCACGAGCCTGATAGAGCGGAAGAAGCTTCGTTTACTTTTAGGAACAATATCTTCAAGCAACAAGGTGGGGCTGCGGTACAAATAGTTACCAGCTTTTTCCATGAAAACGCAATGGATAAAAAGTTCAAAGCCGACTTTAATTTTGAAGGATTCATGGACGTTTATAACTGGAAGCAACGTAGCGAATTCAAAGGGGTTTTTGCTCAAGCAATGTCTAGTTTAGTAGGAACGGACGTCGTATCCGGTAAGCTAAGAGAAATATTTGTAGATACTATTGCGGACGTAGTTGATAAATTCATAAACGACCCCGAATACGACGGCATATTCTATAAATATGGCGGTACGGAATACGCAAGCTTTGCTTTCGTCGGGTTAGGTCTTATAGCAAAAATCGATACTGATAGAATCAATACTAGCACGACATCTCCCATGAGAAACTTCGAAATTCCGCTAGAAGATGAAAACGGAGTTCCTAAGGGAAATCTTGCATCCATAGTAGACCTAATGAACCTGGTTGTTAAGCCGTCCAGACCGCTACACGTTACCAATTCTTGCATTTTAACGTGTACTGACTACGTCAACTATGAGCCGGAAATTAAGCCCGGTGACCCCGTTCCAAACAGCAAAGAACTCTATGAAAAACTCGTGGGCGTAATAAATAATTAATATTGACAACGCTTGAATATCGTGCAATAATAAAGGCACAAAAATGTTAACGTAAAGTAAAGGAGAAAAATTATGGCACAACCATCAACCCCCGGTCTAATTAAAGGATGTATAATCGTTCCGTTAGTAACCATTTTGGTAATTGTTTTGGTAGTGGTCGGCGGCGGTCTTATTGTTCTTAATATGACTCCCGCAGATTTAGGGCTTGCAGACGTAGAATTGTTTGAAGGGGAAACCCTTGCAACCTTGGGACTTGCAGATATCAAACTCAAGGAAATACCTAAGTTCTTAAAAGAACTTATGAACCCGGATGAAACGAAGATTTTGGAAAATCAATTTGATGCTACCCAAGAGCAAGGCAAGGCTGAAGAAAATATTGCAAACAGTAGTGTTCAAAAGAAAGAAAACGGCGATATAGATTATTCTTCTATCGTAACCGATAAGATTATCTATCCCACCAAGCAAAACATCGAATATAACGACACTACCCTTGCTTATATCTTCAATCAAATGGTAGCAGATGGTGCGGAAAGTAGTGACGAAGCCGTTGAATTCCTACAAGAATTAGATGCTTCCATCGCAGAAGTCAGCATCAAGGAAGACGGCACGCTAAGAATAGTTGCTTACATAGACCTTAGTAGCCTTACCGGTGAACTAAAGCAAGCTCTTGATGAAGCAGGCGTAGGTTCCTTCGTTAAAATTCCCGAAAGAGTATATCTAGTAAGTTATAGCAGTTTATCTATTGATGCGGAAGGTAAGCTCGTTGCCGAGTCCAAATCTCTAAAGATTAACGATAGCGATAGCCCCATTTCCAATGCAATCATGAAGGTTCTTGCAAGAAAGGCTAACGAAGTAGCAGAAGACGAAGGTCAACAAATTGATACTTCCGAAAACGTTGTTAACGGCAAAATCGGTGAAGCATTTGTTGCAGTTGTTTCCAATCTTGGAAAACCCATCGAAGTTAAAGCTGGTGCAATCGTAGTAGAAACTTATACCGAATAATGAAAAGAATTGGTTTATTAGTCGCAATGCATAAGGAAGCCCAAGACATAGTCGCTGGGCTTTCAAACGTAATTACCGAGGAGTATAAAGGTAAAACCTTTACGCTGGGAAAAATAGGGGATAAAGAGGTGGTTTTGGCACTTGCCGGCATAGGTAAGGTTAATGCGGCCTACACCACCACTATTATGATTGAGCGTTACTCTGTTGATGGTGTTATAAATACCGGTATTGCAGGAGGCGTAGGTAAACTAAAACCACTTACTGCGTTGTCTGTCTCTAGCGTATGTCAACACGACAGTGACACTACTGCGCTAGGTGACCCCATAGGGCTAATTAGTGGTCTAAATATGGTGTATTTCAATTGCGATGAAAAAGTGGTTGAGATTATCAAAAAGG
>JAZNYA010000042.1:0-4052 GCA_045594145.1 Candidatus Stercoripulliclostridium sp.
GATTTTAAGTCCCTTGCGTCTGCCTATTCCGCCACAGCGGCGAGCGATAATTATTTTATTATAATTATACGCAAATGTCAACACTTAACAACAAAAAATATATTTTTGCTTGGATATAAAGCCAAGAAATTCAACGCAGGGCAATCATAACCCCCTTGAAATATTTTAATTGGTAGCGTATAATATAAAATATTATAACCCATAGGAGTAAGTTATGTTCAAAGCACTTGGGGACGGCACGCCAAGATTTGATTTATGGATGAATAATTGGCTAAAGGGTTTTAGGGAAGATAGGCTTCCTTTCCTTTTTGAACTCGGTTTTTATGGCTCCAAGGTGCAAGTTTCCTATGATACCGCCAATTTGTTATATAGAGAATATATCTTGGGTGACGCTTGGCATCTTTCAAACTGCTATGCGGACTTTTTATGCCGTGACGGAGTTATAAAGGATGATATTCTTAGGCTTATTATGGTTAAGACTTTCGCCACTCTTGCATATCGCAAGTCCAAGGAAGACCCCGGCGAAGATTGGAAGATGTTTTCCGAAAGGAATATGGCAACCAAGAGCTATAATCAGATTTCTTATGATTTTGAGTACCCCATAAAGCAAACGTATACCGGTGAATTTCCCAAAAAGGAAGACAAGGCGGAGTCTTTATATTATAAAGGCAAGGTGGCGAGCGGAAAGAGAAAGGAAAGGCTACTTCTTAAATCCGCAAATTACGGCTACGTTCCGGCGTTTTCCGAGCTTGGTTACGTATATGAAGATAGGGATGCGGAAGAGAGCAAAAAGTGGTTTGAGCGTGGTGCCGAGTATTGCTCTATAGATGCTTGCTGGGAACTTGCCAAACAAAACAAGGGCACTAAGAAGGCGTACGACTATCTATTAAAGTGCTATAAGGAAAGGGGAGTGCTACCCAACGTGCTTATGTGCCTTGCTGAGATGATAAAAGACGATATATATAGCCCAAGATACCAAGGTGGCAAGGATGGGCTTATCCTTGACGTATTGGGAAGGGTGATAATCAATTTTTCTCATCTTGCGGAAGACGGAGCAAGCGAAGTATTGGAAGCCAGGCTGATGCTGGCGGAACTTATTTTTGATGGAAAGCTAGCCCTAGACGGCGTGTTTGCCTATGCTTTATGCGAATTATGTGGCGGCGGTGGACTCAAGGGCAAGGCGGAAGCGTATAAGGAAAGCGAACTTGCCAAAATCAAAAAGGTCCTTACGCCCAAGATATCGTACGCATATAAGCTCCTTAACTGCGAGCGTATGGAGAAGGCGGATAAGGAAAGACTTAAAAAGGAAGCCTTGGAGCTAGCTCGCTTGGAAGAAGAAATTCGCAAGGAAACGGAGCGTCAAGAAGCGGAAGCACGTAAGAGAGCGGAAGAAGAAAGGCTGGAGCGTGAGCGTAAGGCGGAGATAGAAAGGAAGAAGTGGGAAGACCCGCTTGGGCTGGATAAAAACCCCGAATATACAAGGTATAACGGACAAAATACAGCAAAATACAGGGAAGGCGTTGCCTTATATGAAAAGGCTATAAACACTCACGGAGAAGATGCCGTGGTAAAGGCACTAACTCTTGCAGGCGTTGCCGGGCATAAAAAGGCGATGATGGCTCTTGCCGAGTATTATCACAAGAAAGACGAAGGGGAAGCAAAAGCTTGGGTGGAAAAATACGCTGAGCATTTTGACCTTGGCGAGCTTCTTGGCAGTCGCTGGAAATGGACGATAGAAGAGTGCTTGCTTTATATGTCTTCGAAGGTTGAGAGCGTGCAAAATGAAGCCGGGCAAACCTTAGAAAATTTGAACGCTAAGAAATATACCCAAGCCGAGCAAGTGGCGTTAAAGGCTCTTGCGGAAGGTGGCAATATATATGCCGTTAGGGCGTACGCAAAGTGGGTTAAAAACAAGGACGTAAAGGAGTGGGAAAAGTACGCATATAAGCTGGCTCTTGATGGTGACGAAGAAGCCATAAAGAGCATTGTAGCAAGTGAAGGCGACCTAAAATTAAGTAGTTCCACCGAGTACGTAACGCTTCTTAACGCTCCAAGTTGCTCTCACGTTCCCGTAGTAAGATGGCAACGCTACAGGGCTCTTTCAAACCGAGAACTTGCAAACAAGCTTGGCGTGGACTATTCCTTGGAAAAGGCGTTTGAGTGCCTTAAGTCCTTGGAAAAGGATGCCAAAGCTCACGATTTAAAGAAAAAAGTATTTTTGGAACTTGCAAGATGTTATGAATACGGCATAGGTACGGACGTAGCGTTATGGTATGCTTCCAAGCATTATGAAAGCTACGACGACAAAAAGGCAAAGGATTGCCTAATGCGGTATGAAGCCAAAGCGGAAGGGGAAAGAAGGGAAAGGTTTGCAATAAAACTCATGGAAAAATATCCTTGTTGGGAGCTATCAAGACTACTTATAAGCAGTGCTCCCGAGCATGCGAAAAAGATAATATCGGAATACAAAAAGACGTTGCCGGAAAGGTTGGAAACCGAACTCAAGGAGCGTGATGAATATCTAAAATACGGCTTCAAATTGAGCGAAATTTACGATGCGGACGGCAAGTTTACAGGTCATCTCGTAAAGTACAAGTACCTAAGGAAAAAGGAAGAAGAAAGGGCGGAAGCCGAACGCATCCGCAAGGCTAAGGAAGAAAGAGAAAGGGCACTTAGGGAAGAAGAAAAGCAAAGACTTTTGCGTGCGGAAGCGGAAAGGCAAAAAGCCGTACTTGCAAGTCAAAGACAAACCCAAACTGTACCGCAAAAGCCATATGAAACGCAGTCCGTTGCTCCCAAGGCACCTAAGCTTAGCAAAAAGGAACTTGAGCAAATTGCAATTAACAAAGTGCGTTCTCGCTATGGGTATACGCCGACGGATAATTATGATGCTAAGCTCGAGTACTTTTTCCGCATGTGTGAAGACAAGGACGCCAACAAACTTGCTCGCATGAGTGACGGCGAATTGGAAGAAGAAATGGCAAAAAGGTTGGGCGTTCCCACCAAGCGAGTTATGTCGGAAGTTTCCTTCCTTGGCAAGCTGACGGAAAGCATAGAAAAATTCGTATCGTGTTGTCCGTCCGTGCAAATTACGGGCATGGGTTACAGCGTAGATTATCATCATCACTTGGAGCGTGAACTTGCAGGTCTTCCGGTATACGGCGGTACGCTTAACGTGGAAGTAAGTTTTCTCCAAGATATCCGCTATTTTATTCCCACCGGCGAATCGGTGTTCTATAAGGAATACGATGCTTTTATGAAGCACGAGATATCAAACGTAATGACCTTTGAAAAATACGCCCAAGAAGCAGGGGTATGGCTTCGTGACTATGAGCAACGCAAGAACGAAGAATATAGTGGCAAGAAGGCTGCGAGAGCACAAGTAAGAGCGATAGTCAACACCTTGTTTAACGCATATAACGTGGTATGCTTAAAACTTATAAGTGCAAGGAAAAGGCTAAAAAATCACGGAGCGATGGTTGCGTTTATCCCAACGAAAATTAAAGTGACCTTCAATTTCTGGGGCAATGATTAAATTGGGTGATGCTTTGGCGATAAGGCTTTAAAGCGTTGGAAATTATATGACGAACACGCAGTACTTTTAGTATTGACTTATTTAATAAATGTGATAAAATAATAGGGTATTAAATATTTGGAGAAGAGTATGAGCAATAATACTACCACTAAACTTTCCGGCAAAGTATGGACTTGTGCCATATTGTTTGGCCTTATAGGTCAAATTGCTTGGTCGGTAGAAAACATGTACTTTGCAACCCTTGCACAAGACATTTTCTCTAACGTTCATCGTCAAGACCTAGCTACCATCGTAAGCACGCTTATGATTTGGCTTTCCGCAATCGCCGCAACCGCAACCACCATTTTTGCGGGTGGATTTATTGATAAAATCGGCAAGCGTAAACCCTTTATAGCTTATGGCTATATCGCATGGGGCGTAACGATTATGTTGTTTGCAGCAATACCTATGTCGCCTTCGGCGAACACCTTGGGACTCGTTGCAGCACTACTCGTTATCTTCGACTGCGTAATGACTT
>JAZNYA010000043.1:0-26212 GCA_045594145.1 Candidatus Stercoripulliclostridium sp.
AAAAAAAGTAAAACGAAAGATGTGGAAATTGATGACACTAGCCTGATAAAAATTTAAACTCTCAAAATGAAAGTTAGGCGTACGCTTGGATATATACAAGTGGCGTCGCTACGCTCCGCCAATCCAAGTGCACGCCAAAACCAAACAAACAGAAAAAAGAAAATAAAGCACCGACGAAACAGCGGGGCTTTTTGTTGCGTTTTCAGCAATGCGAGAATCTTTGTAGGGGTGCATTAAGGAACTAAAAGTTGAATTTATATTCTTATTATGATAGAATATAAAAGATAACTAAAAGAAGTATTATCGTGGGGGGTACTATGCGTTTTTTAACGACAATTGTTTCCTATCTTGCAATAGCAGTTGCCTTTCTTTCTTCCATCTTTTCATGGGGGCATTCTGAGATGATACCATTTAGAAATAATTATGAAATTCCCACAAGTATTCCGGAGTATAAGGCGATTGCCACTGAAGAAAAAACAGATTGGCAAGCAAAATGGATTTGGGATACGGAAAACTTAAAAGAAAAAAACGTTTGGATGTGCTTTGGTAAAAAGGTGTCCATAGGTAGTCTTCCCGAAGAATTGATGGCCAGCATTTCTGCAGACTCTAAGTATTGGCTTTACGTCAATGGTGAAAACGTTGTTTTTGAAGGGAGTGTCAAAAGGGGCGAAAAAGGCGGATATTATGACAGCGTAGATATAGCACCCTACTTAAAGGTGGGTGAAAACTACGTTTGTGCTTTGGTATGGTTTTGGGGTAGCGAGAAGAATTATTCCTATAATAGCAGTGGACAAGGCGGGTTTATTTTTGAAGCAATAAGCGAAAACGCAACCATAATTTCCGATAGCAGTTGGAAGGTAAAAAAGCATAGTAGTTACGTAGATAGTGCGTTTAATCAACCCAATTATCGCCTTCCTGAGTATAGCGTGCATTATGATGCACGAGAAAATATGGGAGACTGGAAGAGCGAAGGTTACGACGTTTCTTTATGGGAAAACGCAACCGAATATGCGGTTGGCGGAAGTGGTGTTTATGGTAAGCTTTATTCAAGAGAAATACCCTTTTTAAAGGATTACGGTCTTAAAGATTACGAAAACTCAAAGGAATATGAAAATCACACCGTAACCAAGCTAGTGGGCGAAAAAATCACCGTAGATATTCCTTATAACGCTCAATTTACGCCCTATCTTAAAGTGGTGGCCCCGGCTGGAAAAAAGATTCGCATAATGACAGAGAACACCTTAACCGGCGGAGCGGTTGCAACGACGTATATTACTAAAGAAGGCGAGCAAGAGTTCGAGTCGTTGGGTTGGATTAACGGCGAACACGTTACGTATAAGATACCAAAGGGAGTTACGATTCTCTCTTTAAAGTATCGTGAAACGGGATATAACAGCGAGTTTGCAGGCGACTTCAAATGCGACGACGAGTTCCTGAATTCCTTATGGCAAAAGTCTTTACGCACGCTTTACGTTACCATGCGTGATAATTTTATGGATTGTCCCGATAGGGAAAGAGCTCAGTGGTGGGGCGATGCTACGAGCGAAATGATTATGACCATGTATTCCATGGATAGCAATTCGTACCTACTATATCAAAAGGGCGTAGATGCAATGCTTTCGCACGTGGACGATACCAAGGTGCTTCAAACCGTTGTGCCGATTAGCGATGATTATTTTGAGCTTCCCGTTCAACAACTTGCGGGAATAGTAGGATTTCTTACCTACTACGAATACACGGGAGATAAAGCCTTTTTGGAAAAGGTATACGATGCTTCCATAAATTATCTAAGGCTTTGGGAAATGGGCGATAATAAGCTGGTCGTTCACCGTGAAGGCTCTTGGGACTGGCCCGATTGGGGTAAGAAGGCAGATATGACCGCCATTGAAAACGCCTGGGTTTACTATGCTCTTTCCAGCGTAGAAGAAATGGCGAAGGTTATAGGGGTGAGCGAAGACGTTGCGTTTGTTGGCGAAAGAAAGGCGATGATTAAAGAAGGTTATAAGTCGCTTTGGACGGAAAGCGGATATAAGAGCGAAGACGTCAAAAAACCCGATGATAGAGCTAACGCCCTTGCAGTTCTTTCCGGTCTTGCAGAAGAAGAACAATACGGCACTATTTTAAACGTACTAACCGGCACTAAAAACGCAAGTCCTTATATGGAATACTACGTGCTGGAAGCTCTTTGCGAAATGGGCAAATACCAAGAAGCAAAGGATAGAATTAAGAGTAGATATGAAGATATGGTAAACGAAGATTATTCTACTCTTTGGGAGTTTTGGAACTCTTGGCAAGGAACAATGAATCATGCTTGGAGTGGTGGACCGCTCGTTATTATGAGCAAGCATTTTGCAGGTATTACTCCCCTAGAAGCCGGCTATGAAATCGTAGAAATAAATCCCCAATACAGTATTTCTAGTAACCTAAACTGTACTGTTCCCAGCGTGAAGGGCTTGATTACGCTAAACTATGAAATGGCGTATGGGAACTATATGATAGACCTTACTATCCCCACAAGCACAACCGGTGTTCTATACGTGCCCACAAGTGGTATCGTAAGCGTTAACGGGGAACTTTATTATAGAAACGACGAATATGTAAACGGGGTAAGCAACGTAGAAATTAGAACTCTCCCATAAAAACAATTACTTTATAACATAATCTTTTCGCTATTGCAAAAAGTATAATATATATGTTAATATATTATATATGAGTTTATTAGATATCAGAATGCGTTGGTACGTCGCAAGGCGAGAAAAATTTGCTAACTATGACCTTAAGCACGAAGGTGTAACCGTAGAAAGAAATATAAGATACGGTGAAAGAAAAGGCCAAGTTTTTTCGTTGTACCGCAAAAGTGATAAAAGATTACCGCTCTTGGTTTATTTTCATGGTGGAGCTCTTGCCGGAAGAACTAAAAGCCCTAGGAGAGCTTTTTGCGTTGAGCTTGCTAAGCTTGGTATTGCAGTTCTTAACGTGGAGTATAAGGGAGAAGCTTCGCTGGGTGCTAAAGAGTGTCTTAGCGAGTGTGAAAAAATCTTAGAGTATCTAAAAGAACATTCTTCTAGTTTGGGGGTAGACGTAGATAGGCTTCTTTTAGGCGGAGATGAGCTTGGTGCATACGTCGCATCCCACCTTGCAACCAAAGCTGAAAACTATGGAATTCGCCCGCTCGGCATCGTTTTGCTTAGCGGATATTACGATGCTATAAGGCACGCTAAAGAAAACTCATACTATGCCACACAATATGGATTTATTAAAAAGTTTTATAAGATAGACCTTCGTAGAGCCACCTTCGATAGTTCTGTTTCTACCTATTTAAAGAGCATGAGCGTTGCGGGGCTTATAACGGAAGATTTTCCGCCGGCGTTTGTTTGCCACACTATCAACGATGAGTTTTTGCCGGAGCAAGGCGACATTATTGTGAAAGCCCTAAGGCAAAAGGACGTTTACGTTTGGGAGTTTAAGGCGGTAGACGAAGTAGTATATCACAATTTTCACCTTGATAGAAGGACTAGACAAAACAAGGTGGTAATGGAATATTTATCCGCATTCATTAAAGAAGCTGTGGACGGCGGAATATATAGAAACGAATATAGGGAGATTTAATATGGAAACAAGGCTGGATGCTCATTTGGTTGCCAAGGTACAAGGAAAGGGAAACCCAAAGCAAGAATATATAACCGGAAAGATAAGGGTTACCGTTATTGCTCCGGAGCTTATTAGGGTGGAGTTTGACGACAGGAGTTCTTTCCTGGATAGTGCTACGCAATCCGTATGGTTCCGTGATTTAGGAGAATATCCATATACCCTAAAATTCTTAGATAAGCACATTGCCGTAGCAACCGAAAAAGCAACCTATTATATAAACCGCAAAAAGAAAAGAATAGACTTTGTGGAAATAGACGGAAAGCGTGTTAAAGCAGACAACAAGGACAACTTGAAGGGTACGTATCGCACGTTGGATATGACTAGGGGTAGTGCTCCTTTAGGACTTGGCATCATTGGTAAAGGCGGTGTCGCCGTTATAGAAGACGACTCATTAATACTAGACGTAGATGGTGAATGCAAGGCACGTCCTAAGGAAAAAGACATATATTGCTTTGCTACCAAAGAGCCCCTTCGTGCCTTAGATTTGTTCTACAAAATCACCGGTGCTCCGCCCATGGTTCCAAGGTATGCACTTGGTAACTGGTGGTCAAGATATCGTGCCTATACGCAACAAGAATACCTTGACTTAATGGATAAATTCATCGAAAGAGAAATTCCGTTTACCGTTGCTACAATAGATATGGACTGGCACTGGGTAGATGTTGCAAAAAGATTCGGCTACACGACCTTTAAGGATAGCTACGTATGTCAACGTGGTTGGACGGGATACAGTTGGAACACCGAACTTTTCCCCGACTACAAGGCATTTTTGAAAGAGTTGAAGGAAAAGAATTTGCACGTTACTGTCAACCTTCACCCTGCTAGCGGTGTAAGACCTTTTGAAGATATGTATGAAGAAATGTGCAAGGAAGTGGGTGTGGAGCCTAGCGATAAGCCCGTGCAATTCGACTGCACTGACCCCGTATTCCTAAACGCATACTTTAAAGTTTTGCATAAGCCTTATGAACGTGACGGCGTGGATTTCTGGTGGATAGATTGGCAACAAGGAAAGTGGAGTAAACTTCCCGGATTAGATCCATTGTGGGCTTGCAACCACTATCACACGCTAGATAACGCAAAGAACGGAAAGCGTCCCTTGATACTTTCTCGTTACGCAGGCATCGGCTCCCATCGTTACCCGTTGGGATTTAGCGGAGACACTTGCATCGTATGGAAGTCTCTTGATTTCCAACCTTATTTCACTTATAACGCATCAAACGTAGGTTATACTCATTGGTCGCACGATATAGGTGGGCACTGCTTCGGCAAGGCAGAAGACGATGAATTATATCTAAGGTGGGTACAGTTCGGCGTATTTACTCCCATTATGAGATTGCATAGCACGACCAACGTACTAAGCAAAGAGCCGTGGAACCATCCGAGCGTAGAAAAAGAAGCTATCCAAGCTCTTCGTTATCGTCATAGCTTAATCCCTTACGTATACACTGCGTTCTATGAAAACTACAAGAATTCCGTGCCGGTATGTAAGCCCCTTTATTACGATTATCCCAATTTGGAAGAAGCATATAAGGCAAAGAATCAATATATGTTCGGTGATTCGTTGATGGTTTGTCCCATTACGTCCAAGTGGAATAAAGAAGGTATTAGTACGAGAGAAATATGGCTTCCCGAAGGAATATGGACTGATATCTTTACCGGGGAAGTTCTCGGTGGCGGTCACCATAAGGTAAGCCGTGATAAAAACAGTATTCCGGTGTTTGCAAAGCAAGGAGCAATCATTGTTACCCAAGACGTAGAAGGCAACTTTAGCGGTAATCCGGAAAGATTGGTTCTTAACGTTTATAACGTAGGTGACGGAGTATATAATCTATACGAAGACGACGGCGAAAGTACGGACTACACTCTTGGTAAAGGTGCATATACTAAGTTTGAACTCAAGGGCGACGTGCTTACCATAAACGCACCGGTTGGCGACGTTTCCGCTCTCCCGGAAAAACGCACCTATACGGTATGCTTTGAGTTTGACGTTGAAGAAATAGAAGTTTACGTAAACGGCGAAAAGGCAGAAGTTCAAATTGCCGAAAACGCTGTAATAATAGAAGGAGTAAAAGCAACCGATAAGGTAGAGATTAAGACCAAAGCCTAATGCTCCCTTCACGATTTTCCCCCGATAGACTTGGGGGAGTCTATAAGAATCTGCGTAGAGCAATGGATGAAGGAAAATCAACGTCCGTTTTCTACGCAGGCCAAAACGCCAGATACCATCTCGCAAGCATTGCGGGACGCTTTTTCGTGTACGTTACGCCGGATAGACTGTCTGCAAGACAAGCCGTAAGCATACTAAACGAGTATGCAGAAGGCGAAGTCGTACTTGTTCCGGAGCGTGACGATTTGCTCATTAACACCACCGTAAACGTATCCCCATCTATATCCGAAAGGACCCTTGCTCTTGCCAAAATTTTGCATGGAAAGGCAATAGGGGCCGTTATTTCAATAGAAGGACTCATGCAATATTTCCCGTCGCCAAAAGTTTTTAGCGAGAGTGTAACCATGCTCAAAAGGGGTGTGGAAATAGAAATAGATACTCTTGCAGAGCGATTGGTTTTGGGTGGCTATACGCTCACTTCTCAAGTACTTTCCGAAGGTGAGTTTAGTAGACGTGGCGACGTTTTTGACGTATGGGGAACGGGACAAGAACTACCTACAAGACTAGAATTTTTTGGTGACGAAATAGAATCTCTTCGCACTTTTGCTCCCGATACGATGCTTTCCGTTAGGGAGATAGAAGAACTAATTATATCCCCCAAAAGCGATATTATGGTATCCCAAAAGCTCGCAAGCGAAGTTGTTGGAAAGCTTGTCGGCATGAGAAAGAAAGCGGGAAAAAGGCTTGCGGAAATAATAGATTCCGTCATCACCCGTTTGGAGATTAATCCTTCCGACCCGTCTTTAATTTGGGTACTTCCTTTCGTTAAGAGTGAGTGTGCAACGCTCCTGGATTATCTTCCCGGCGATGCCGTCGTAGTTCTGGATGAGCCCAAAGCCATAGACGACAAGGCAAGACTACAAAGAAACGCACACGTAACCCGTGTTAAGTCTTTCATAGAAAGTGGTGATGTAACCGAGCAACACAAAGGTTCTTTGATGAGCACGGAAGAAGTGTATGCTTGCATAAAGGAAAAGTGCATATTAGGTTTTCAACAAATTACTTCTGCAAACCCCATTTTCGAGCCACAAGCGGTATTTAACGTCAAGTCGCTTGCTCTTCCCAAGTATTCTTCTAATTACTCGGCACTTGCTCACGACGTCAAAGTTGCAGATATAAACGGCACGCAATTCATAATTTATTGTGGTAGCGAAGGTGCGTGTAAGTCACTTTCTACGTTCTTTTATGAGAACGACCTTGCCGTAAAAATTACGACGAACGTCGAAGACAAATATCCCGTTCTGCTTATTCCGGAAAGAATCTCTCGTGGATTCACGTGTCCCAGTGCAAAGGTTACTCTTGTCGGAACCGATGACGTCATCAAAAAAGCCGAGCTAAAGAAAAAGTCTACGGAAAGAAAGCGTCAAGCCTTCGTCATGCCGGAAAAGGGCGATTACGTCGTTCATGAAAAATATGGAATAGGACTTTCGGAAGGACTTATGACCTTGACGACGTCTCTTGGAACTCGTGATTATTTCTGCATACTATATCGTGGCGGAGATAAGTTCTATTTGCCCGTAGAAAGAATGGACGAAGTGGATAAATACACAGGTGGCGGTACTCCTGTTCTTCATAAAATAGGTGGCAAAGAATTTGAGAGAGTCAAGGAAAGGGTGAAGTCTTCCATAAAAGAAATGGCTTTCGATTTGGTTAAGCTATATGAAAAGCGTTTGCGTTCTAAAGGCTACAAATACTCCCCGGATACTCCTTGGCAACAAGAATTGGAAGACGCTTTCCCATATGAAGAAACGGACGACCAACTAATAGCCATAAGTGAAATAAAAGAAGATATGGAGCGTGGCAAGGTTATGGATAGGCTACTTTGCGGTGACGTCGGCTTCGGCAAGACGGAAGTTGCATTAAGAGCCATATTCAAAACGGTTATAGAAGGCAAACAAGCAGTATTTTTGTCGCCTACCACAATACTATGTCAACAGCACTATAATACGCTGGTGGAACGCTTTAAGCCGTTTGGCATAAGAATCGATATGTTGTCTCGTTTCGTATCCCAAAACGAAATAAAAGATTCCCTAAAACGCATTGAAAAGGGAGAAACAAACGTTGTCGTTGCAACGCATAGAATACTGGCAAAAGACGTGGTTTTCCATGATTTAGGATTGCTTGTTTTGGACGAAGAGCAACGTTTTGGCGTAGAGCATAAGGAAAAGATAAAGGTACTAAAGAACGACGTAAACGTCCTTTCTCTTTCCGCTACGCCAATACCAAGAACGCTCCATATGGCAATGAGTGGGATTAGAGATATAAGCACGCTGGAGACTCCGCCTAAAAATCGTTTGCCGGTAGAAACATACGTCGTAGAGTGTACGGATGCACTCATAAAAGATGCTTGCGAAAGAGAAATTGCTCGTGGTGGGCAAGTGTTTATTTTGTATAACAGGGTGCAATCGATAGAGAAATTCCACTCGGAAGTGCAGGATATACTTGGCGGAAACGTCACGGTGTCATATGCCCACGGGCAAATGGAAGAAAGTGAACTTGCAAAAAGGCTCAAAGAGTTTTATAACAAGGAAAGCGACGTATTAATTGCGACTACGATTATAGAAAACGGCATAGATATTCCGGATGCAAACACCCTTATAGTCATCGATTCGGATAGGTTGGGTCTTGCCGAACTTTATCAACTCCGTGGTAGAGTGGGTAGGTCAAGCACGCTTGCTTATGCATACTTCACGGTTAGAGAAGGCAAGGTTTTAACAGAAAACGCCGAAAAGAGATTGGACGCCCTTTTCCGCTATACAGAATTAGGTAGCGGGTTTAAGATTGCCATGCAGGACTTGGAAATTCGTGGTGCCGGTAACGTTCTCGGTAGGGAGCAACACGGCAACATGGAAAAGGTCGGTTACGATATGTATTGCAAACTCCTAAAAGAGTGCGTTGATGAAGTTCAAGGCAAAGTACACGCCAAGGAAAAGGAAGTTGAAGTAATAGTTTCCGGCGAAGTTTCCGTACCCAAAGATTACGTAAAAGAGAATTCGGCAAGAGTGGCTTTCTATAAGCGTTCGGCAACCATAAGCTCCTATGAAGAATATGAATCGTTTCTTAAAGAAACGAAAGATATTTACGGAGTGGTGCCAAGGAGCGTGGAAAACCTGGCGAGCGTAGGGCTAATTAAGAACTTGGCAAGGAAGATAGGGGCTGTGAAAGTCGTTGCTACGGACGATGGCCTAGGCATACATTTTGACGATACGCAAGTCTTTGGAAAAGAAGGTGTTTTCCGTGCTCTTTCGGAATTTAGCAAGGAAAGCGTGCTTTCTCCGTCCAATCCGCCCATGATTATTTTTGATAATAGGGGTAAAACGCCGGAAAAACGCATAGTTTTATTGCGAAATTTCCTTGTTACAGCCGTATCTTGCGATTAAAATTTTGTTCACCTAAAATTTAGTTATATTTTCTTGTATTTTATTTTAAAGTATTGTATAATGCTAGTTGTATTTATAATTATAAAGAATTTAAGGAGTAAACCTTAAGAATGAAAAGAAGACTTATTAGTATTTTTGCACTCGTTATCGTCGTAGCAATGGTTGCATCCCTTGCTGTCGGTTGTAGTTTCTTTAGAGAAAACGATTTCCGCGTCGCTAACGAAACCTACGTTACGGTAAACCATAACGGCGTAACTTTAACCATAAGCTACAACGAACTTTTGGACTACTGCAACGCAAATTCACGTCTTTATAGCTACGTTAACTACTACGGACTAAGCGTAGGCGAAGCTCTTGACCTTTGCATCCAAAGCAAAATTCAATCCACCTATTTGCTAGCAGAAAGCATGGGATATCTTACCGATGCCAGCAAGACTTCCCAAGCTCGTTACGATGCTCTTTTCGGAAAGGGTGCTAAGAATAAGGCAGAAGACGTTCTCACCTATGCAGAAAGATATCTTGCAATCTATAGTGTAAACGAATCCATCGACACTTCCATCGAAAGCTACCAAAAGGAAGCTCAAAACGATGAATGGAACAGAGAATTCAACAAAATTGCTACCGAAAACGTAAAAGAAATCGTGCTCACCGATGCAACTCTTGCTTATTTGGATAGATTCTTCGGTGAAGAAAAAGAATGTGTTATCGGTGCAGACCTAGACGAATCTAAGATAGTAGCAAAAGTTATCTATGATGACGACAGCGAATCCGCAGAATTCATCGTTCCTTCCGAAGGATATTCCGTAGCTTTCAGCAGTGAAAAGACTGAAAACTACACCGAAAAGAAAGAAGATAAGAACTTCACCGTTCTCTTCAAAGAAACCAAAGAAAAGGCTGATGGCGAAATCGAAGAAATCGAACACACCTACGTTTATGATTATACTCTAGTATATCCCCGTGACGTTAAGGCAGAAGCTGAAGAAGAAACCGATTACAGCGTAGTTACTATTGATGAAGTCAAAGTAAACCGCTATGCAAAAGAAAACGAAATCGACGATGCAGTTAAGGCTGTTTCTCAAATTCGTGATATCGAAGAAGAATACAATGCTCTCATCGCTAACGGCGGAGATAAGCACAAAATCGAAGGCTATCGTTTGCTAATCGACAACATGAAGAACAGCAATCGTACTATGGATTATTTCTATAAGAGCCAATTTGAATCTCAAGCAAACACCGCATTTAGTAGTGAAATATATGCAAAAGCAGAAGCTACCTTCGATGCAAGCTCAGACCTTGATGCTCGCATCGTAGAACAATTCAAGTATCTATACGACAACCAAAAGAACGGTTACTATGGCAAAAACGCAGACGAAGCTAAGGATGCTTTCATTTCTAAAGTAACGTCCACCGGCACCGGCATGGATACCTTGTATTATCATCCTGCAGTAGTAGACCTTGATGATTACTTCTTCGTAAAGCAAGTTCTCTTTAAGTTTGATGCAGAAGTAGTTAAGTTCCTAGAAGACGTAAGACACGATGAAGATGCTCTTGATAACGCATGCAAGTACTTCATGGAAACCGAAACCGTTCTTGCTTCCAACCCCGACTACGATGCAGAATTCGAATGCCCCTTGCACGCACTTAAAGAAGAAGGTGCAACTTGCAAGCATGACGGCGAAGGCCTATGTCCTTCCATCGCATACGCAGATGGCGAAGAAAAGATTGTTGACGTAATCAATAGACTACAAGGCGAACTAACCGCTCTCTATGCAGAAGACAAATATGAAGAAGCATACGAACTCTTCGAAAAGTATTTGTACACCTACTGCGACGATGCCGGCTCCTTTAATGCAGATTGGGGCTATCTCATTACCGCAGAAAAAGATGATAATAGCTGGGTGGAAGACTTTACTCAACTTGCAAAAGACATCTATGGCTATAACACCAAAGAAGGTAACGCATTTACCGCAGACGGCAAAATCGGCGTATCCTATACTTGCAACCTAACCGGTAACACTTCCAGCGATTATGCAGGCGTATCCGTAATGGTAATAGCAAACACTCCCTTCGTAGCTAAAGATGGTAGCGAACTTACTTTCGCAGACGACAACGCAATCATCTCCTATTTGAAGGCAAGCTTCAATGGTAAAGGCAAATCTCTCTATGACGTTCTAAAGGATGGCCTACGCAACGAAGATAGAACCATTGCTTACAATGAATACATCAAAGTTGTTCCCCAAGACATCTATGAACGTGATGAAGAAAAGAACAAGATTACAGTTAACAAAGATTACAAAGACGTTATCGAAATTAACGTTAAGAAACTCAAGAAAAACATTTACGATCAATATCTAGGAAAATAAGTATGGAAAGAACAAATAAAGAATTACAAGCAAGACTCGATGTCGAAAAATGGCTCGATAGCGAAAAAGAAGGCGTAGACCTTTGCGGAAAATATCCCCATTGTGCGTATTGCAGAAAGAGCGAAGAATACGAATACACTTGTGCAAGAGCCGTTAGAAGAATGCTCATCGCACGTAGAAAGAACGCTAAATAATTGACGAAAAGTCCGCTTAACTGCGGGCTTTTCTTTTAAGCATGCCTTACGAAAACGTTAACTTAACAGCAATTTACGTCGCTCTTGGCATAGGGGCAATACTAGTAGTTCTTGCTCTCTATAAAAAGGCACTCACTATTCCTGCTACCATATCTGCGTTTGTGGTGCTAGTTGCGTCTGCTGTTTTTACGGGTTATACCGGTGTTGCGACTTTTAGTATATCGTTCGTAGGAGCTGTCGCCGTAGGGCTTGTTAAAAGGCAAAAGAGAAAGGAAAGGGAAGAAGGCCTATATCAAAGGCAGGGAGCAAGATGCATCGTTCAAGTGCTTGCTAACGCCATGCCGGCACTCATATATGGTAGCATATATTTTGCAACCGGAATCCACGCTTTTTTGGTAGCATCCGTAGCGACAATCGTTGCGGGAGTGGCAGATAGCTTTGCCAGTGATTTAGGCATATTGAGTGATGGCAAAGTAATAAATATTCTCACCTTTAAAGAAACGACTAGGGGGATGAGTGGTGGCGTATCACTGCTTGGTACCATGTCCGCTCTAACGACTTCCGCAGTGGTTGCGACGCTTGTTTTCTTGGTTGGAGAAGTAGGTGTTAAAGGGCTATGGATAACGGCTCTGACAGGCTTTATAGGAACGCTGATAGATAGCGTGCTGGGAGCAAGCCTACAAGGAGCATATAGGTGCACGGTGTGCGGAAAGGCGACGGAAAGGAGATTGCACTGCGGAGAACCTACGGAGAAGATAAAAGGGCTTACATGCGTCACAAACGACGTAGTAAACGTGCTTAGTCTAATGCTCGCAGGGGCTCTTTCTATAGGACTTTATTTCATCAAATAATTGACACGTTAATAAATAAGGTGTTAAAATAATTTTAATTATTTTAGGGGGATACTCTAATGAAGCAAGACATGATAGTAATTATCGATTTAGGAAGCGAAGAAAACTCTAGGCTCGCAAGAGAAATAAGAGCTCTCGGCGTATATTCGGAGATATATCCCCATGATATAACTCTTGCCGAACTTCAAGCCGCAAAGAACGTTAAGGGCGTAATTTTGAACGGCGGTCCTAATAACGTTGTTGACGGAGAAGAAATAGACGTTAAGCAAGAAATATATGATTTAGGCGTTCCTTTTGTCGCTTATGGATTCCCGAAAGCCAAGTGTGCAAGCGGAAGCGAAGAAAACTTAAAGAGCTGGATTTTTGATGATTGCAAAGCGGAAGCAAACTGGAATATGGCTAACTTCGTGGCAGACCAAGTCGAACTACTAAGAAAGCAAATAGGCGACAAAAAAGTTCTTCTTGCTCTTAGCGGTGGCGTAGATAGCTCCGTTGTTGCAGCTCTTCTCATCAAGGCCGTAGGCAAAAACGTTACTTGCGTTCACGTCAACCATGGACTACTTCGCAAGGGCGAACCCGAGCAAGTTATTAGCGTTTTCGGCAAAGAACTTGATGCGGACCTAGTTTACGTAGATGCAGTAGATAGATTTTTAAATAAGCTCGAAGGAGTTACCGACCCCGAACAAAAGAGAAAGATTATCGGTGCAGAATTCATTAGAGTTTTTGAAGAAGAAGCAAGAAAGCTCGAAGGAATCGATTTCCTAGGACAAGGAACAATCTATCCCGATATCGTAGAGAGCGGAACCAAAACCGGCAAAGCCGTCAAAGCCCATCACAACGTTGGCGGTCTTCCCGATGACCTTAAGTTTGAACTTGTTGAACCCCTAAAGTACCTATTTAAAGATGAAGTACGTGCATGCGGAAAGGAATTAGGACTTCCCGATAACATGGTTTATCGTCAACCTTTCCCGGGACCGGGACTTGGTGTAAGATGTCTTGGTGCCATTACTCGTGATAGGCTCGAAGCAGTTAGAGAATCGGATGCAATACTTCGTGAAGAATTTGATAACGCAGGCCTTCGTGGCAAAGTATGGCAATATTTCACTCTTATTCCCGACGTTAAATCTGTTGGCGTAAGAGATAATGCTCGTTCTTTTGAGTGGCCGGTAATCATCCGTGCCGTCAACACGATTGATGCAATGACCGCAAGCATAGAGCCTTTGCCTTATGATCTTCTAGGCAAAATTACGGACAGAATTCTTAAGGAAGTAAAGGGCGTAAACAGAGTGCTTTATGACGTCACCCCCAAGCCTACCGGCACTATTGAATGGGAATAAAATACGGTATTAAAGACAAAGTTATATAAGTTATGTATACTAGGGTCTACGTTGAAATTACCAATGTTTGCAATATGTCGTGTTCGTTTTGTCACGGGCATTCTCGTGCACCCAAAAGCATGACGGAAGAAGAATTCAAGATAGTTTTGCGTGAGCTCCAAGGTAAAACGAAGCATATTTATTATCATCTTATGGGAGAACCATTGCTCCATAAGGATTTGGCAAAGTTTTTGGCTCTGGCAAAAGAAAACGGTTTTCGTTCGCTTATTACAACCAACGGCACTCTCCTTGCAAAATGGGGTGACGAATTATTGAATTGCGGTGTAAACAGCACGGAAAATAATGTTCGTCCCGGCAAAAAAGAGAACAAGCTAATTGAAAGTAGCGTCTATAAGATGAATATTTCCTTGCATAGTTTTGAAGACCAAGGGCAAGAATATTTGACGAAATACTTGAGCGACGTAGTTGATTTTGTAGAAAAAGCAAAAAATCACCATATAATCATCGTTTTACGTTTGTGGAATAAGGGTTCGGAAAACGCTTTCGACCAAGAAATCATATCGTTTTTACGTTCTCGCCTTGATGGAGAATGGACGGAAAATGAAAATGGTTTCAAAATAAGGAACCGACTCCATATCTCATGGAGCGAGCCTTTTGGCTGGCCGGATATAAACGGCGAATATCTTGGCGACGAAGTATCTTGTTACGGCACGAGAGACCATTTTGGTATTCTCGCCGATGGTACCGTTGTTCCTTGTTGCCTAGATAGTGAAGGAGCTATTCCGCTCGGCAATGTTTTCAAAGAAGCTCTCGAAGACATCCTATCTTCTCCCAGAACCATGTCCATAATGCAAGGTTTCGGCATGCGAAAGGCAGTGGAAGAGTTGTGCAAGAGATGTCCGTATGCTCGCAAATTCTAAAAACACGCTATTTTGGCGAAAACCATAGGAAAACAAAAACTCTCCCTTAATAATGGGAGAGTTTCTTGTTTCCAATTGAACTAAAGTTTTTAAAATGCGAATACGGGGTCGCAAGTGATATTTATGCCAAGACGACGGAATATGGAAAGGCTACTATCGGGAAGCATAACCGTAGAATGAGCTTCGCAACCGGAAAGCATATTGAGTTTTTCAAGTGCTTTTTGAACGGTTGGGTTGGTCGCTGCCGAGAAGGAGAGAGCGATTAGTGCTTCTTCTAGGTTCATCTTGTTTGATTTAGCCTTTAAGTTTTCCTTCTTGAGTCTAAGAATCGTTTCGATGGCATTGGGAGCAATAAGGTCGATGTTATCGGGTATGCCTGCAAGATATTTGATAGCGTTCATCACGACACCGGCGGGAGCATAAAGATTGTTCTTATCACGGGACGTTAGGATTGTGCCATCGGAAAGCTCTATTGCTATCGCAGGACAATCGAAGGCGGTTGCTTTTTCTCTGGCGGGAGTTACTACCTTTCTGTCGGTGGGAGCACAACCGGTTTCTTTCATCAAAATTTCCGTGCGATGTGCAGTTTCAAGGTCGGAAAATCCGTTTTTATATTCGTTATATGCTCTAAAGTATCTTCTAATTAATTCTTGCTTTGCTGCTTCTTGAACGATGGCATCGTCGCTTATGGCATAGCCAACCATATTAACGCCCATATCGGTGGGGGAATTATATAAATCTTCACCCAGTATTCTGGAAAGAATGCTTTTTACAACGGGGAAAACTTCCAAATCTCTATTGTAGTTTACGGCAGAAATGCCATATTTTTCGAGATGGAAAAAGTCTATCATATTTCTGTCGTTAAGGTCGGCTGTTGCTGCTTCGTATGCAACGTTTACGGGATGCTTAAGTGGAAGATTCCAAACAGGGAAGGTTTCATATTTTGCATATCCTGCTTTAATACCACGCTTATATTCGTGATAAAGTTGGCTAAGGCAAGTTGCAAGTTTACCGCTACTTGGTCCGGGAGCTGTTACAACGACAACGGGGCGAGTCGTTTCAATATATGGATTTGCACCATAGCCTTCGTCTGAAACGATGGTGTCGACGTCGTTGGGGTAACCCTTGGTTAACTTATGGATATATACCTTTTCGCCCATGCGTTCAAGTTGCTTTATGAACATATCGGCGGCGGGTTGTTCTTTATATTGGGTTATAACAACGGAGTTGATATAAAGACCTAAAGCTCTAAGATTTTTCATCAAACGAATGAGCTCGTTGCCGTAAGTGATGCCGAAATCGGAGCGGATTTTATTCTTTTCGATATCCGGAGCACCAATGCAAAAGATGATTTCCATCTTGTCTTTTAGGTTGCAAAGAATTTTGGTTTTAACGTTTGCATCGAAGCCCGGGAGTACACGCTCTGCATGAAGGTCGTCAAAAAGCTTGCCACCAAACTCAATATATAGCTTGCCGTTGAACTTTTCTGCACGCTTGAGAATGTATTCCGTTTGTTTTTTTACGTATAGGGCGTTGTCAAAACCGATTTTCATTGCATATTCTCCTTTAACACGCTTTATATTTTAGCATTAAAGAACGCTCCGTGTCAACGGGGACGGAGAATAAATCTCTTAGAGATTTAGGTGGAGTTTTGCCTATGTGATTTTGCGTGTAGTTTGTGTTTTAGGAAAAGAAAGAATTTTCTTAGCAAAAACCTAATAGAAAGCGTAATTAACACGCCGGAAATAAGGTCTGTTATAAAATGAGCACCTTCCATTAGTCGAGAAAGGCAGGTTAAGAAAGTAAAAATGCAAGCGAAAGCGACAACGTTGCGTTTTTTGAAAACGTTATGGACGGAATTTACGTCTATTAGCAAAAAGGAAAGAGCACTCATGCTTGCGTGTCCGGAAGGAAAGGAGCGACCACCGCTTCCCAAAAGGTAAAAAGGAGTATATTCATCGTAATTAGGTGGCGTTAAATCACAAAAACGCACTCTACCCCAAAGGTGCTTTATAGTTCCCACCACCGTGACGGAAAGAACTAGTACGCAAACGAGATAGCAAGAAAGCCCAATAAGAGAGCTTTTTCTTGCGACAACAGACTTCTTTTTTAATAACAACCCGCCCAAAACACACGAAAAATAAATTATAGGTATGACGGCAGGAGATTCGCCTATGCAGTCAAAGACCAAACCGAAAATGGTGTTTGGGCAATAAAAAAACTCGCTAATTCTAATTTCCCACATAGTAAACTATATGGGAAAAGAAAGAATATAGACGAGTTAATGAAGAGTTTTCGTGATATTAATCTTCCAGATAAATGGTTTTTCCGCCGTTCTTTCTGGATTCTTCTGCAGCAAATCCCATTAGATGACTCATAAGCGTTTCACTCATGAAGGAAACACGTGGGTTGGCTTTGCCGGTTTCCAAGAGTTCAAGGAAATCGTGGATAATGCCACTATCTCCACCAAGGTGACCTTGGCCAACGTTGGCTTTTATCGTTCTGGAACGCTTGCCCCAAACGTTAAGACGGAATTTGCCGTCAACGTCTCTGCCGAAGAGTTCGCCTTTAGTTCCGGTTATATGCACACGTCTAAAGCAACCACGGCTAGAGCAGTTCATGGTGAGTGTTGCGTTTACGTCGCCATCAAACTTGCATAGCACGGTTTGGTTTTCAACAACGTCGTTGTCACACCTATATACGCATCTTCCGTAAGGGCTTGTTTCTTTTAGGGCCTTTTTAACGTCAGCTCTAGTTGGGTTTCCCATTCCGGTAACTAAGGATGCCCTATTGATGTAAATCGGGATTGAGTGTAAGGTGAACTCATAGTAAAAACGTGGGGCGTAATAGGGGCAAGTGTTTTTGTGGGGACATCCGTCCATACAACGAGCAGGAGCTCCTTCGGGTGCGTTTTCCGGAAGGAAAATACGCCTTGAACCAATGCTGGAAACGCTCTTACATTTTTTGCCGATGTAGTAGTAAAGCATATCTAGGTCATGGCAACATTTGGCTAGTATGGAAGGGGTTGTTTCGTCTTCCCTTCTCCAATTGCCACGGACGTAGGAGTGGGAAAAGTGCCAATAGCCTACGTTTTCGGTTTGTTGGACGTTGGTTATTTCGCCGATGGCACCGCTTTCGATTACCTTCTTTATGCTATCATAGAAGCCTGCATAACGCAAAACGTGGCAGACAACCATATATAAATTCTTTTCTTTAGCAAGATTTACGAGTTCAATACACTCTTCCTTGATGGGAGAAACGGGCTTTTCGCAAAGGACGTGATATCCCAAAAGAAGTCCTGCTTTAGCATGACCATAGTGGTCACGGTCTTGTGATGCTACAATGAGTGCATCGGCAAGTTTTCCTTTGCTGAACATTTCTTCGGTGCTGGTGAATCGCATGTCTTTGCTGATGCCCAGTTTGTTTCCAACGTGTTCAAGCACGCTTTCGTTAACGTCGCAAACGGCAACAACTTTACCGCCTTGTGCATTTATTCTTCTGGCGTACATTGCACCCCTGTTTCCTAGTCCTATAACGGCTACTGTTTTCATTTTGTCTTCTCCTAAGTGGGTATATGCGTATTATATCACTTAAAAAAACAAGTTACAATAGGAAAGGAAAAAATGAAGTGGGAATCTTTACAATTCATATTAAATCTTATATAATTTAACTATGGAAATTAAAATTGACAAAAACTTAACGATAGGCGTTGCTGTTTCCGGTGGCGTAGATAGTATGGTCATGCTCAATCTGCTAAAAGATTCGGGTGCAAAAATCATAGCTATAAACATCGAGCACGGCATCCGTGGGGCAGTTTCAAAAAGGGACAGCAAGTTTGTTAGAAACTACTGTAAGCGTCATGAAATCGAGTGCCTTTCATACAACGTAAACAGCCCGGAATACGCCGTCGAAAAGAATATTAGCGTAGAGCTTGCTGCACGCACTTTGCGTTACGAGATATTCGATGCCCTTCTCGCTGATGGCATCGTGGACGTAATAGCTCTTGCTCACCACCTTAACGACCAAGTAGAAACCGTATTAATGAGAATGTTTCGTGGTACGGGGATAAAGGGGCTTCGTGGTATAGTCGATAGGCCTGGTTACATCCATCCTATGCTCAATTTTACCAAGGCGGAAATACGTGAGTATGCTTCTGCTCATCGTATTCCATATAAAGAAGATGCGACGAATTTTGATAGCGAATACACCCGCAATTATATTCGCCATGAAATAATACCGCATATCAAAACACGCTTTGCAGGCTTTGAATATTCAGTTGCAAAGCTAGCAAAAGCAGCGGAAGAATTAGAAGACTTTTTGCTAGATTCCATACCGGAAGTAAAAGTAGAAGAAAATAGTGCTTCACTACCGATAACGACGTTAGAACTTCATCCGGCTATCGCCAAAAAAACGATAGCGGAAACGTTAAGGCTTTTGGGTTGTGAGAAAGATGTGGAATTTACGCATTTGGAATCCCTACTAAGCTTAAAAGATAGCCCAAACGGAGCAAGAATTAATCTTCCTTTCGGTTACGACGCATATCGTGCATACGATGAATTAAAGATAATCAAGAGAGAAGAAAAGAGCTATTACGAGTGCTTGTTCGACGTCCGTGGCAGGTATGAATTCGGTGGGTTTATCTATTCGTTTAGCGAAACGGACTCCGTCAAAAAAGGACTTAGCTTCGACCTTGATAAGATTCCCGTCGGTGCCGTCATCAGAACGAGAAAAGAAGGCGATAAGTTCAAAAGATACGGCGGTGGAACAAAGAGCTTAAGCGATTATTTAACCGACAAAAAGATACCCTTATATATGCGTGACAAATTACTTCTTATTGCAAAGGACAGCGTTGTTTACGCAGTGCTTGGGGTAGAAGTGGCAGACGAAGTCAAAATTGATGAAAATACCAAAAAAATATATCTAATAGAAATTGGGGAGAGTAAATGATGCATAAGGATTTAGCAAAAATTTTAATCACTAAAGAAGAAATCGAAAAGCGTGTTAAGGAAATCGGTGCGGAAATCACCCGTGACTTTGCAGGAGAAAGCGTACTCATGGTAGGCATACTCCGTGGTGCAGTCGTTTTCTTTTCCGAATTGGTAAAGAACGTTGATTTAGACGTAAGATTTGATTTTATGGTCGTATCAAGCTATGGTGCAAGCTCCACTTCATCGGGCGAAGTAAGAATTATAAAGGATATTTCGCAAGGAATAGAAGGCAAAAACGTTCTCATTATAGAAGATATTATCGATACGGGCAACACTCTCAAAAACCTAAAGAAGATGCTTCTTACCCGCAACCCCAAGAGCTTAAAAATAGTTTCCTTGCTAGATAAGCCCAGCAGAAGAGTTGTAGAAATGGAAGGCGACTACATTGGTTTTGTAGTACCCAACGAATTTGTTGTAGGTTACGGCTTGGATTATGCGGAAAAATATAGAAATCTTCCCGAAATCGGCGTATTGAAAGAAGAAATTTACAGCGAATAGTTTGCAATGAAAATCCCTAGCGAGTTAAAAAAAATGGCTCGCCTTTTCCCTGTTCCCCTTTTTGTGGTAGGCGGAGCGGTAAGAGACGACCTTCTTGGCTTTGGCGTACACGACTATGATTTGTCGTCGTATTTGACTGCGGAAGAAGTCGTTTCACTCCTTAAAGACACCCCCTATAAAGTTACTCCACATTCCATAAAGCTAGGTACGCTCGGCATTAACGTCGGCGATTTTACCATGGAGTATACGGCTTTTAGAAAGGATAGTTATTCTCTAAGCGGAGCTCATACTCCGGATAAAGTCGAATTTAATTGCTCGCATTTGGAAGATGCAAAAAGGCGAGATTTTACGGTTAACGCTCTTTATTATGATATTTTGGGAGAGCAAATAATCGACCTGGTTGGTGGCATAGAAGACCTTAAAAATAAGATTTTGAGAACGCCCAGAGATGCGGAAGAAGTCATAAATGAAGACGCTTTACGCATTTTGCGATTGGTTAGATTTGCAAGTAGCCTAGGCTTCGAAGTGGAAGAAAATACGCTTCGAGTGGCAAAAGAAAAAGCCTGTTCCCTAAAAGAAATAGCGGTAGAAAGGATAAGAGATGAATTTGAAAAAATACTTATTTCGGACACCGTAAATGGAATTAAGGATGCCCATATTAAAGGGCTGGAGATGATGGTTGACCTTGGCATTATGCAATACGTGGTGCCGGAGTTTTTGGAAGGAATTGGCGTTGAGCAAAATCCCAAGTACCACGTATACGACGTTTATCACCACGCAATGGAAACCATTAGAGTAATAAAGCCGAGCCTAAGAAGAGTTGCGTTTTTCCATGACGTAGCAAAACCACGAAGCGTGGATGCTCGTGGTCATATGCGTTCCCATGCGATAAAGGGAGCGGTGATGACCAGAGAGATTATGAATAGGCTCCTGTATTCGCATAGAGAGATAAATTGGACGGTTAAGCTTGTTGAAGGACATATGTTTAACGTAAAGTGCAATGAGCCCATTGAAACTATTAGAGAGTTTGTGTTAAGACATTACGACGTCATCGACGACTTAATCGACCTTAAGCAAGCGGACTACGTGGCACATGGAATAGATGACGGAGAAAGCCCTTCTGCAAAAATCATGCGACAAGTAAGAGACGACATGGTTGCCAACAAAGTTGCCTTTACGATAAAGGAGCTTGCAATAGGCGGTGTGGACTTAATAGAAATGGGAATAGAGCCGGTAGAAAGGTCGAGAGTGCTCGGTGCTCTTTTACAGCATGGAGCAATTCAAGGAAGGGCACTAAGTAGAGAAGAGAGCATAGAATACGTAAGCAGTATTAAATAACAATTTTAGAATATACTACCGCTATGGAAAAAGTAACGTTAAAAGTTTCCATAGCGGTTTTTTTATGCTTGCTTTTTGTCTTCTCCTTTTTGCTTCCGCCGTGGCAAGAGAAAGCTTTTGCCGAATCGGAGTTTTTGAAGGGGTACAAAGGCGAATTGCTTGCTTCGTTTTCTACGGAGTTTTCGACGTCTGGCGAGGCCAGAAAACACAACGTAAAAAGAGCAACCGAGCTTATTGACGGAGCCGTCGTTAGAGAAGGCGAAATATTTTCTTTTAACGCATTAACCGGAGAGCGTAGTATAGAGAACGGGTACAAGGAATCCCCCGTAATAGAGTTTGGAAAATATACGCTCGGTATAGGCGGTGGCGTTTGCCAGGTAAGTACTACGCTATATAACGCCGTTTTGCTTGCGGGACTCAAAGTCGTCGCCGTTTCACCGCACTCTTTGCCCGTTGGCTACGTACCGCCTTCTATGGATGCAATGGTATCTAAGGCTACCGATTTTCGCTTTTTTAATGACACTCCGTATCCCATAAGGATAGAAGGAAGAGTTAAAAATAATACGTTGACGTTCAAAATTTATGGGTTTAAAACGTTGACGGATGGCGAAAAAATCGTCTTTCGTTCCGTTGTAAAAGAGCAACTTAAAGGCGAATATGAAGAAGTGGAAGACAAGGAAAATTTGCTGGAAGAAGGTGAAGAATACCGCATTTTAAAGAAGGCGAAAAATGGATTGATATCGGAGTGCTATAAGGAAGTTTACTATCGTGGAGAACTGCAAAACAGCGTATGTGTTCGTCGTGATTTATATAAGGCGGAAAAGGGCGTAAAGTTAGTAAGAAAGGCGGAAGAAAAAATATTATAGAGTTATTGATATATCTCGTGCACGTGTGATATAATATAACAATAAAATATTTGGGAGTGAAAAATGTACTTCGAAAAATTTAAACTTTGGTACAACAACGTAACCGATGAAGAAAGAAAAGAACTTGATGCTATCAAGGCAGATGAAAACGAAATAAAAGAACGTTTCTCTCTCGACCTTGCCTTTGGTACCGCCGGCATGCGTGGTGAAGTAGGGCTCGGTTCTTTTAGGATGAATTCCTATACCGTAAAGAGAGCGACGGAAGGTGTTGCCAAATATCTAATTTCCCTTGGCCAAGAAGCGATGGAACGTGGTGTGGTCATTGCCTATGATACAAGAAGATTTTCACGTGAGTTTGCTTTGAACGTTGCAGAAGTTCTCACCTACTACAAGATAAAAGGCTACTTGTTTGAAGACGTTCGCCCCGTACCTATGTGCTCCTATTCCGTAAGAGCGTTGGGTGCGGAAGTAGGCGTTATGATAACCGCATCCCATAACCCTAAAGAATACAATGGGTACAAAGTTTATGGAGCAGACGGAGCACAAATGAGCCCCGATTCCACTGCAAAGGTCGTCAAGTACATAGAAGAAATCACCAACCCCTTCGAAGTAAAATTTACACCCTTAAAGATGGAAGATTTTCCTAAGGGCGTAGAAGGCGTTAAGGTTAGCGATTACGTTACAATCGTAGGCAAGAGCGTGGACGAAGGATACTTTGATGCACTACTCAAACTCTCTCTTTGCCCGGACGTAATTAAGGAGCGTGGAAAAGACGTAAAACTTGTTTATACGCCCATACACGGAGCGGGATATTACCCCGTAACAACTATGTTTGATAGGCTTGGAATAAACGCAACCGTGGTCGCCGAGCAAGCAAATCCTGATACCGAGTTTTCTACAGTTAAGGTTCCCAATCCGGAAAATGCAGATACCCTTTCTCTTGGTGTTGCTCTTGGAAATAAAATTGGAGCAGACGTTGTTTTGGGCACCGACCCGGATTCTGATAGGCTTGGTGTTGCCATCCGTGACGATAAAGGCGAGTTCGTACTTCTTAGCGGAAACCAAATAGGCATACTCATTTTAGATTACTTGCTTTCCATAAAAAAAGAACGTGGATTACTTTCCAAAAACGCAGCGGTTGTAAAGACCATAGTTACTTCTACCCTAGCAGATAGACTTGCCACAAAGCGTGGTGCAACCGTATTTAACGTACTAACGGGCTTCAAGTTTATAGGCGAAAAAATCAAAGAGTGGGAAGATAGTGGAGAGTACGAATATCTATTCGGTTTTGAAGAAAGTTACGGCTCTCTCGTCGGTACTCACGCAAGAGATAAGGACGCCGTAATAGCATCCGTCATATTTGCGGAAATGCTAATGTATCTTGAGTCAAAGGGAAGTGGAGTTTATCAAAGACTACAAGAAATATTCCAAGAATTCGGTTACTATTCAGAAGCCAACACGTCCATCAATTATAAAGGGCTTAGCGGTATGAGTGATATGAAAAAAGTCATGGACGCTCTTCGTTCTAAGACGATTACCGCAGTTGGAAGCGAAAAGGTTTATTCTACCAGCGATTATCTAAAAGGCGAAAAACTAAACGCAGACGGAAGTAAGGAAAAGATTCTTCTTCCAAAGTCCGACGTCGTATACTTAGAACTAAGCGACGGCCAATTCATTTGTATTCGTCCATCCGGCACGGAGCCTAAGCTAAAAATATACGTTTTAGTCTTTGCGGATTCCAAAGAAGCATCAACCGAAAAGAGTGCAACGCTAATGGGTGCAATCAAGAAGATACTAGAAGATTAAAGGAGACAAAAATGAAAGCATACATAACCGTAATGGGAAAGGATAGAGTAGGTATTATCGCTAAGGTTGCAACCACTCTTGCAGATTGTAAAGTTAACATTGAAGACATCAACCAAACCATTCTTCAAGGAACTTTTACCATGGTAATGGCGGTTGGCACGGATGAAAGTAATTTGACTATCGAAGAGATAGGACAAGAACTCAAAAAGTGCGGTGAAGCACTTGGTGTAGAAATAGCTATTCGTCACGAAGACATCTTTAACGCAATGCATCAAATTTAGTTGGAAGAGATATGATAAACCAAAGAGAGATAATAGAAACCGTAAAAATGATAGGCGAATATCACCTTGACGTTCGCACTATCACTATGGGATTAAACCTGCTGGATTGTGTTAGCGGTTCCAAAACGGAAACGGCAAACAGAGTATATGAAAAGATAGTTAGAAACGCAGGCACGCTTGTGGAAACGGGTGAAAAGATAGCCAAAACTTACGGCATCCCGATAGTTAACAAGAGAGTATCCGTTACTCCTATCGCACTTGTTGGTGCAGCAAGCGGTGGCTACTTGGAAATAGCAAAAGTTCTTGATAAAGCGGCAAAAGAAATCGGAATAGACTTTATAGGCGGATATTCTGCCCTTGTTCAAAAGGGTGCAACGAAAGAAGAAAACGACTTTTTGGATACCATACCGGAAGCCCTTTCCATTACTGATAAAGTATGTTCTTCCGTCAATATAGCATCAACCAGAGCCGGCATAAATATGGATGCAGTAGGAAAGGTGGGAAGGCTCATCAAAGAGATGGCGTATCTTACCAAAGATAGAGAAAGTATTGCTTGTGCCAAGTTCGTTGCCTTTGCAAACGCAGTAGAAGATAATCCCTTTATGGCAGGAGCTTTCCACGGAGTTGGTGAAGCGGATAAGGTTATAAACATAGGCGTAAGCGGTCCCGGTGTTGTTAAAACGGCACTGGAAAGAATAGGCGACGCCGACCTTGATACCGTTTGTGAAACCATAAAGAAAACAGCATTTAAGGTAACTAGAGTTGGACAATTGGTAGCTCAAAAGGCAAGTGAAATGCTAAACGCAAACTTTGGAATAGTGGACCTGAGCCTTGCTCCCACGCCTGTTGTAGGCGACTCTGTTGCACACATATTAGAAGAAATAGGCTTAGAGCAAGTTGGCGGATGCGGTACGACGGCATGCCTAGCACTTCTTAACGATGCAGTTAAAAAAGGCGGTATAATGGCATCGTCCCACGTAGGTGGATTGAGCGGTGCGTTTATCCCGGTAAGTGAAGATATAGGCATGATTAACGCAGTAAGAAGCGGTAGTCTCAGCTTGCAAAAGTTGGAAGCAATGACGGCTGTTTGTAGCGTTGGTTTAGATATGATTGCAATTCCCGGTGATACTACCGCAGAAGTAATCTCCGCTCTTATTGCAGACGAAGCAAGCATTGGTGTAATTAACAACAAGACTACCGCCGTTAGAGTCATCCCGGCTTATGGCAAGAAAGCAGGTGACGAAGTAGAGTTCGGTGGACTTCTGGGAAGGGCTCCGGTTATGGCAATCCCAACCGTTAGTCCCTTGAAGTTCATAAGTCGTGGGGGAAGGATATCGGCACCGTTGCACTCCAACAAAAACTAAAACACGCTATTTTGGCGACCTACTTCACAAACATTAAAATCTCCACTCGGTCGTTTACGCTAAGTAAAGTCCCGTCGTGGAGATTTTTTGTTTGCTTGTACTTCATCTAAACTAGCGTGTTTTTAAGAATTCTAACACGAGAGCTAACAACCATAAATTTTTGAAAACCTAAGCCAAAATGAAAAATTTTGGGTCTTTACATTTATAC
>JAZNYA010000044.1:0-4229 GCA_045594145.1 Candidatus Stercoripulliclostridium sp.
GGTACGTTGAATACGTCGCCTACCTTGACGCCTTTTAACCAAGGTGAATTATCGGAGCAAACTCTTACTCTAACTATTCTGGATTGGTGACGACCAATGTCGTTATACGTCAAAGTGGGACACGTTGCATCGGTATCTATAATCTTGCCATAAGGAACAAGACCAAGTTTAATTAGGGCTTGGAATCCGTTACATATACCGCCCATTAAGCCATCACGACTATTCAAAAGTTCGTGTACTTTCTCTTTAACGGCAGCGTTACGGAAGAAAGCAGTTATAAACTTACCGGAGCCATCCGGTTCATCACCGCCGGAGAATCCACCTGGTATGAATACGATTTGACTTTCTGCACACTTCTTGCTAAATGCATCAACGGAGCGAGATACGTCGTCGCTACTTAGGTTGCGGATGACGAAGATTTCCGGGTCTGCACCGGCATCACTAAATGCTTTTGCCGTATCAAACTCGCAGTTTGTTCCGGGGAATACGGGGATAAGTACCTTCGGACGAGCCACTTTAATTTGTGGAACAATAATCTTTCCGCCTTCGTAGCTAAAGTCCTTAAGGTCTTGGCTTCTAGTGTCTATGTTACAGCTATAAACGGGCTCTAGTTTGTTTTCGTATATTGCTTGAAGGCTCTCTAGCGTTATCTTTTCTTGTCCGTATGCTATAGCCTTTTCTTCCGTCGTGCAACCAAGCAAACAACCTACCATATCTGCATCACTTGCCAGTTCCAAAACGAAAGCACCATAACTATACTTGAACATATCTTTTACTAGAACGGCATCGTTGTATTCAAAGCCTATGCCGTTACCAAACGTTGCCTTCATAACCCCTTCTGCTATACCGCCGTAAGTGGGAGTAAAAGCAGATATAGCCTTGCCTTCTTGCAATAACTTACTTACGGTTTGGAATACCTTAACCAAACTTTCGGTAACCGGTAATCCGTTTTCGTCATAATCGGGAGCAACTAACGTTACACGGTTTCCAGCCTTCTTGAATTCGGGAGAAACAACCCTATCTACCTTTCCGGTAGTTACTGCGAAAGAAACTAGAGTGGGTGGTACGTCGATATCTTCAAAGCTACCGCTCATACTATCCTTTCCGCCAATCGCTGCACACTTGAGCTCTTTTTGAGCTTTGAAAGCACCAAGTAATGCACTAAGGGGTTCGCCCCAACGCTTTGCGTCTTTGCCGAGTTTCTTAAAGTACTCTTGGAAAGTAAGGTATATATCTTTATAGTCTGCACCACTTGCAATAAGCTTGGAAACGCTTTCTACAACAGCAAAGTAAGCACCGTGATAAGGACTCTTTTCTGCAATATAAGGATTGCCACCCCAGCTCATAAACGATACGGTATCCGTATGCTTTTCTTCAACGGAAACTAGGTGTACCATCGCTTGCGGGGGTGTTTGTTGATACTTTCCGCCAAAGGGCATGAGAACGGTTCCTGCACCTATGGTGGAGTCGAATCTTTCGCTTAGTCCACGCTTAGAACATACGTTAAGGTCGCTAGCAAGAGCTCTATAGCCTTTACTAAAATCGGTTACTTCAGGTTTAGCAAACGAACTGCAACTTACGGCTTCTACGTCAACGTGCTTTTCTGCACCATTGCTATTTAGGAAGTCACGAGAAATGTCGCAAATTACTTTATCGTTCCAACTCATAACCAAGCGGTTAAGGTCGGTTACGGTTGCTACTACGGTTGCTTCTAGGTTTTCTTTTTCGGCAAGAGCTATAAATTCATCAACCTTGTCGGCTTCTATAACGACAGCCATTCTTTCTTGCGATTCGCTGATTGCGAGTTCTGTTCCATCTAGGCCTTCATACTTTTTAGGTACTGCATTAAGATTGATTTCCAGTCCGTCTGCAAGTTCACCGATTGCAACGGATACACCGCCTGCACCAAAGTCGTTGCAACGCTTGATGAGTAATGAAGCTTTTTCGTTACGGAACAAGCGTTGGAGTTTTCTTTCTTCCGGAGCGTTACCTTTTTGAACTTCTGCTCCGGATTTGGTTAGAGATTCTTGCGTATGAGACTTGGAAGAACCAGTTGCACCACCACATCCGTCACGACCGGTACGACCACCGATAAGGACTATTTTGTCGCCGGGGGTAGGACACTCACGTCTTACGTTCTTAGCCGGAGTTGCCGCTATAACCGCACCTATTTCAAGACGTTTTGCAACGTAGCCATCGTGATACATTTCGTCTACTTGACCTGTTGCAAGACCTATTTGGTTGCCGTAAGAAGAATAGCCTGCTGCTGCGGTGGTTACTATCTTTCTTTGGGGAAGCTTACCCTTGATAGTTTCTTTAACGGGCTTCAAGGGGTCGGCTGCACCTGTTACACGCATTGCGGCATAAACGTAAGACCTTCCTGACAAGGGGTCACGAATTGCTCCACCAATACAAGTTGCGGCACCACCAAAGGGCTCTATTTCCGTCGGGTGATTGTGGGTTTCGTTCTTAAATAGAAGCAACCAATCTTCTTCCGTGCCGTCTACGTTTACCTTGATTTTTACGGTACAAGCATTAATCTCTTCGCTTTCATCAAGCTTGTTAAGATATCCTTGTTTCTTTAAAATCTTTGCAGCTATAGTACCCATATCCATTAGGTTAATGGGCTTAGTTCTATTTAGTTCTTTGCGGGTATCAAGATACTCTTCATACGTCTTTTGCAACAATTCGTCTTCGAATTTAACGCTATCGATGGTAGTGTTAAAAGTGGTATGACGACAGTGGTCCGACCAATAAGTATCTATCATGCGAATTTCGGTAATCGTAGGATTACGCTTTTCGCTAATGAAATATTGTTGGCAGAAAGCGATATCATCGGTATCCATTGCAAGCCCATAGTTCTTTACGAATTCCGCAAGTCCGTTTCTATCTAAATCTATAAACCCTTCCAATGTTTGAACTTCAGTAGGAATTTCATGTTCTTGCTTTAGCGTTGCTACTTCTGCTAGGCTTGCTTGGCGAGATTCAACGGGATTGATAACGTGCTTTTTAATTTGGTTGAGTTCTGCTTCCGTAACGTCACCATATACGCAATAAACCTTAGCGGTTCTTACTACGGGACGTTCTTTTTGGCTAATAAGTTGAATACATTGCGAAGCAGAGTCTGCTCTTTGGTCGAATTGGCCGGGCAAATATTCAACTGCGAACACCTTAGCGTTATCACACTCTATGCTAGCGGTTGCATCGTCCATTTGGGGCTCGGAAAATACCGTTTTAACAGCGTAATCAAACAAGTCTTTCTCGATATCTTCAACGTCATAACGATTGATAACTCTAATGTTTTCTACGCTCTTTATCTCTAGAAGTTCTTGTACTTCTTTCGTCAAGCTTTGTGCTTCATGGTCAAAACCATTTTTCTTTTCTACGTAAATTCTATAAACCATACTAATTCTCCCCTTTTGCAAGTGCTCTTTGGCCTATATCTTTTCTGTAATAAGCGTTTTCAAAACTTATTTTTTCTACCTTATCATAAGCGAGCTTTACTGCATCTTCAAGCTTATCTGCCGTTGCGGTAACGCCTAGCACCCTTCCGCCACTCGTTAGAAGTTTGCCTTCCTTCATGGTCGCACCTGCAACGTATACGCTACTCTTCAATTCTTCGGGAATCGTGATTTCGTATCCCTTTTTATAGTTACTCGGGTACCCATCCGATGCCATTATGACACAGCAAGCACTGCCGGAACTAAACTTAACTTCGGTACTATCAAGCGTACCAAAGGTGGTAGCCTTCATAATAGTGAGAAGGTCGCTTTCTAGGAGCGGTAATACCACTTGAGTTTCCGGGTCGCCAAAACGACAATTGTATTCTATGACCTTGGGGCCGTTTGGCGTTAGCATCAAGCCAAAGTATAGGCAACCATTAAAGGTTCTGCCTTCCTTGTTCATTGCATCTATGGTCGGCACGAAGATTTTTTCCATACACTCACGAGCAACGTCTTCGGTGTAATAAGGATTGGGGGCAATCGTACCCATACCGCCGGTATTTAGTCCTTCGTCATTGTCCCTTGCTCTCTTATGGTCCATAGAAGAAACCATAGGAACAACGATGTTTCCGTCAGTGAAAGCAAGAACAGAAAGCTCGATTCCGGTAAGGAACTGCTCGATAACTACTCTGCGGCCGCTGTCGCCAAACTGTCCGTCTTCCATCATAGAGCGCAGACCACTTACAGCATCCTCTTCATTTTCGGGGATGATAACGCCCTTGCCGA
>JAZNYA010000045.1:0-4958 GCA_045594145.1 Candidatus Stercoripulliclostridium sp.
AAGTGGTGATCAGGAGTATAAAGAACTGCACTGTGAGAGGTGGGAGCATCGGTTGCTGCAATGGTGGGGCAGATGATAAGATTTGAGCCTGCTGCTACACACTTGGAGGTATCGATTGCTTTACCGCCGCCTAGACCGATAGTGCAAGCACATTTGTTTGCTTTAGCGATTGCTTGCAATCTTGCAACTTCTTCACGAGAGCATTCGCCACCGAAGTCAACGACTACTAATTCAACGCCGTATTTCTTTTGGGTTGCTTCCAATTTGTCTGCTACTAATTTCTTAGCAAAGTTATCAGCGATTAGCAAAGCCTTTTTACCAAAGGTCTTTACGAAATAACCAAGGTTTAGAAGTTCGTCTTCACCTTGAACGTACTTAGTGGGGCAAATAAATGCTTTTCTCATTATAATTTCTCCTTTTTGGGAATTTTTTTATAATAAAATTATAATACCAAAAAAGTGGTTAGTCAATACCCAATTTTCCAATTATATCCATTTATTTAACGCATGGGCGTATGCGTACTATAATTTTTCGTCACTTCATGCCAAATATCGCTCTAAACTTGAAAACCAAGGGGCTTTATGCTATACTTTTTTTATGGGCTTTTTTGATGGAAAACTAGAACTCTCCGTAACGAGTGCAAGCGGTATCGAAGCAGTTACTAAACGTGAACTGGAGAACCTGGGCTACACTCCCGGCGGTGCCGTTTATGGTCGCATTTCCTTTGACGGCGAATATCGTGACGTTGCACGTGCTAACGTCATGCTTAGAACGGCTAACAGAGTTTTCATAAATATTGCACGTTTTCACGCCGAAACTTTCGACGAGCTTTTCGACGGCATCAAGAATATTCCTTGGACGCATATTATACCTAAAAACGCAAAGGTCATCGTCAATGCAAAGTCCTTCAAGAGCAAGCTTTTCGCCCTTTCCAGCATACAAAAGATAACCAAAAAGGCCATAGTGACGGCAATGGGAAATCTTTTTGAAAGCGGTGGAGCCTATACTCTCGAAATCGTCATAAACGAAGATGAAGTGCTTGTCTCTTTGGACACTTCCGGCTCCGCACTACATAAGCGTGGTTATCGCACTTTCGTCGGTGAAGCTCCATTGCGTGAAACGCTTGCAAGTGCAATAATTCTGCTTTCCGTTTGGAAATGGGACCGCCCGTTTGTAGACCCTTTCTGCGGTAGCGGTACTCTCCCTATTGAAGCCGCTTTAATAGGCACCAACACAGCCCCCGGGCTCAATAGGAATTTTGCGTTCGAGAACTTCATTAAGGCTCCAGAAGTCCTATCTTCCGTAAAGGATGAAGCAAGAGATTTAATCGTCCACGACCGTGAATTAAGAATAAGCGGATTCGATATAAATAAGGATGCCGTATCCCTTGCACTAAAGCACGCAAGAAACGCAGGCATTGCCGATAAAATACACCTTCAGGTTGCCGATATGCGTTCTTTGAGCTCCCGTTTTAGCCATGGCGTAATAGTTACAAATCCACCGTACGGGGAAAGACTACTAAAAGAAAACGAACTAAAAGCTCTTTATACCGACTTTGGAAAAGTATATCGTTCGCTTGACGAGTGGAGTGCGTACGTCATTACTTCATACGGCAATTTCGAACGCTTCTTCGGAGCCAAATCGGACAAAACAAGAAAACTATATAATTCGGAATTAGAGTGCAAACTCTACCGATATCTCGGTGCTCCACCGAAAAGGAAATAGATATGAAAAAAGTAATAGTCGTGTTGCTTGTGGCGGTTGTATTATCTACCGCTATCGCCGTAGGCGGTGTCTCCTTGGGCTTTGTGGGAAACAGGGAGTCCACCCTTTATTACGTTGAAGCAGAAGGCGAAGTCCCCTATTTCGTCAAAAAATACAGTAACGGCGAAATTTCCGATGAACCCTTCACCTTGATTACGTTTAGTGATACCCACTTGGGAAACGGCACTGAACCCAGCGACATCATTTCCCTTACTATTATTGAACGTGTAATACAAAAAAAACGTCCCGACCTAGTAGTTATTACCGGTGACGTTTGCTTGGGCGAAACTCCCTTCGACGGAGTAGATGTTCTTGCAAAAGTTTTCGAAAGAAATAAGACTTATTGGGCGGTAGTACTGGGCAATCACGATGCAGAACCCGCAGACGGTCCGACTAGAGAAGAGCTTATTAGATATTACGCAGAAAAGCCCTATTCCGTCACCAAAGAAGGCCCAAATACCATTTATAGCGAAGGCAATTATATGATTAACGTCATGCACTCGACCGGCGTTAGTCAAACCTTAGTATTTATGGATAGCGGTGCCGGTTCCATGAATAAAGAAGTATGTGAGCTCTTTGGTATTCCATATATGTCCGGTTACGACTGCATCAAACCCGACCAAATGGAATGGTATGAAAGCACTTTGAACGACATCAAAGAAAATAACGGCGGAGTTATGCCGGAGTCCACTTTATTTATGCATATTCCGCTATACGAATATCATTACGTCAATCAAGACGACTTCTTATACGGCTACCACGTGGAAACCAGTTGCCCGTCAAACTATAATTCCGGCATGTTTGACCTAATAAAGAAAGTCGGCTCTACAAAAACCGTCGTTTGCGGACATGACCACGTCAACAATTATTCGGTTATCTATGAAGGCATAAACCTAATGTATAGCCAATCATCTTCATTTGGCTCCTATCACTCCCGTAGCCAAATTGGATTTATCGCCCTAAAACTCGCTATGCCCGAATTGCTTTACACCGATGGCCATACCGAATTTACCATTAGTGCAGACGGCTCCTGCGTAGATACTCCGTTCTTTAACGAACTTCACCCCGAAATATTCGAAGGTCTAGAAGAACAACTCATCGCCAACGGCACTCCCGTACCTAAGGAATTACAAAAATAGATATGTTTAGAGATAAGAAAGAAGATATGAAGCACGGCGTTAAAGCCGGCATTGTAGGAATAATAGTAAATATCGTACTTTTCGCAAGTAAGATTGCCGTCGGCTTGATAGCTGGCTCCATAACCATCGTGGCCGATGCCGTAAACAATCTCGCAGATGCTTCCAGTAGCGTTGTCACCGTAATCGGATTTAAATTAAGTGCTCGCCCCGCAGACGAAGAACACCCGTTTGGACATGAAAGAATAGAGCAAATATGTGCCCTACTTATTGCCATTATCGTTCTTGCAGTAGGCGTACTACTAGGTAAATCTTCAATAGAAAAAATCATAACTCCGGAAGCCATTACGGTTAACATAGCCACCTACGTTGTTCTCGCAATAGGTATAATAGGCAAACTCGGACTAATGTTGTTCCTTAGAACGTATGGCAAAAAAATAGATTCGGACTCCCTTATTGCAAGCTCTGCCGATGCCAGAAACGATAGCATCTCCACTACCGCCGTTTTAATTTCCACCATAGTAATAGGAACCACCGGCGTTAACATCGATGGATATATGGGACTTGCCGTTTCCATCTTCATAGTAATTTCCGCTCTCATAATGTTCAAAGAAATCATAAGCCCCTTGCTAGGCGAAAAAGCAGACAAAGAATTCACTATGGAAGTAAGGAAAAGAATACTTGCTCACAATAAGATTTTAGGCATACACGACCTTGTAATACATCAATACGGCAAAACGGCTTTCGTTACCGTACACGCAGAAATAGATGCCAGCGACGACTTTATTGCTTGCCACGACGTAATAGACAACATCGAGCGTGAGTTTTTGGAGTATGGGATACATCTTTCTATACATATGGACCCCATAGAAGCCGATAATCCCGAAGTAGAAGCTCACAAACTTCGTGCCATAAAAGCCTTAAACGCACTTGATGAATCGCTCCACTTGCACGACTTTAGAATGGTAAAAGGAGACACTCACACCAATATACTATTCGACGTAGTTGTTCCCTACGAAAAGAAAATTACCCTAAAAGAAATTCAAGGAATTATGGCGAAGGAGTATGAAAACGACGAACAGCAATATTTCTTCGTATTAACGCTCGATAGAGAATTTGCCTAGTAATATCAAAAGCCAAAAAAGGACAAGCAACTGCTTGTCCTTTTTCTTTTTGAGTGGAGATTTTAAGCTTGTGCAGTAGGTCGCTAAAATATCCTTGCCCTAAAGTTTATGGCTTCTCGTCCTAATGTTAGAATTCTTAAAAACACGCTAGTTTAGATGAGATAGGACGAAAAGAAAAAAACGTACGACAGGAGTTTACTTAGGGTAAATGACCGAGTACGTTTTTTATCTTTTCTAACTAGGTCGCCAAAATATCATTATGCTAAAGTTTGAGTTAGTTCGCTCTCGTGTTAGAATTCTTAAAAACACGCTAGTTTGGATGAAAACCGACGGAAAATTAAAAAACTCTCGACGGGAGTTTACTTAGCGTAAATGACCGAGAGAGTTTTCGTTTTCCTATGGTTTTCGCCAAAATCGCGTGTTTTTACTTTAGTTTGAATTCCTTCATCCTAGTAGACGCCCCACCATCGCAGAGTACGTCCACGGCAGTTAAGAATCCGTTACGTGGGTCGGCAACAGTTGCGATTGCGTAGCCTAGTTCATCGGGAGTGCCCATCCTACCTTCTGCAGTGTTAGGTATTAGCGAGCCACCGACTTCAACTTCCATATTGCCCATATCGGTTGCGATAAGGCCGGGAGATAGGGAAACGACACGGATACCTTGTTTGCCTAGGTCAAATGCGGATTTTTTGGCATACCATATAACGAAAAGTTTGGAGAAGGTATAAGCCATACCTTTTTTATAGTATTCGCCGGGCATAATGGATGCCTTTCTTGCAAGCTTTTTGACAAACTTATCTTCGTTCTTTTCGGCAAGGCGGAAAGCCTTTTTGGGAGCCATAAAGGAAGGAAGAACGTAGGCGGAGTTGGATGCTATATCGCAAATTACCGAGCCTTTAGCCATAACCTTGCTGAATTCTTGGTTTACGTACAT
>JAZNYA010000046.1:0-6580 GCA_045594145.1 Candidatus Stercoripulliclostridium sp.
ACCATAAGTACTCTCTTATAGAAGTAGAAGTCAGGTGAGTTGAAATCTTCGGAGTATCTTTCCAGATACGGGTTAATCTTCAAGGTAGAAACGAGAAGCGTGAATTCTTCGCCGGTTGCCGTTCCTGCACTCTTAGCTTGTTCATATTCTTCGGTTGATGCGTACTTGGAGACGAATACCGACTTTCTTGCACGGTTGAGTACCGTTACGGGAACTTCAACGTTTTGTACGATGAGAGAGCCGTCTTCTCTTTCTACGCTTACGATTGCGATAGCAGACTTGTTGTTGTCAGCGTTGAATACGCCACCTTCTGCCGTTACTTCTGCAAGTATTCTTGCGTAGTTCCAAGTTACGTCTAGTTCTACGGGTGAACTTAGGTTATCGAAGTAAGCCATTACCTTATCGGGTAGACCAACGAAGCCGATGTACGGGTCTACTACGAGTTCGGTGATGATACCGCTTTCGTCCACTCTTACTACACTATCCTTTTCTAATCCGGCAGTGGTTACACCAACTTGAGTGATGTAGGATGAATGCAAGTATACTTTGAATTGGAAGGTTTGGGTGGTTTCACCGCTACCAAGGGTTGCTTTTACGTTGAAGGTACCGCCGGGGAAGGAGTATATTACGCTGGAGTCATCGAAGACTAGGTCGTATTTCTCTTCTTCACCACTTGCAAAGAGTACGGTTACGCCTTCTTCGAAGGCCTTTACTTCTACCATGACGTCGTCGCCTGCTACCATGTAAGCATTATCAGATGCCTTATCAAATAGAGCGGAATCTGCAAAGCGTTGTAGTAGTGCTTCTACGTCTACGTTTCCACGGTATGCTACGTAGTAAACGTCTGCGGTTGCATCGTGGTATACCTTAGCAATTTGTCCGTTTGCCTTAGCAAGTTCGGTTGCACTGTTCCAAGAATATACTTCGCTGGGCCATAGCGTGCTATCGAGTTCGACAGCACCGGTTGATGCTAGTAGTTCTTCTATGGAAGTTGCATCGCCTATCAACTTGGATGCATTGTTCTTGCCTTGACCTATTGCAACGATGGTTGCTCTGCCAAGAGCAGTAAAGTCGATGGGTTCATATACGCTACCGGTGATGTTGGTGGTTGCATCGGTGTACCAGGTTTCGATACCTACTGCAACACGGCTTTCTACAACAACCATTACGGGAACGTTTTGACGAACGTCGAGTACGTTGGTTTCGTTTACGGAAACGATTTCACCATTTTCGCCTAGAGTTACAATTTGTTCTACGCCACCAAAGTCTAGCGATACGCCTACTTCTAGGTCTACGTTATGGGTGGTGGTTTGTCTGTAATCCAGCGGGATGTGGGGATATCTTACGTCAAGTGCCTTTGCCTTATTGAGCGTAGTAGTTACGTCCAAGCATCCATTGGTTAATCCGAGTAGTTTATCAAGTTCGTTTTCTATACCTTCTACTGCGTAGGGGTTGATGCTTACGGAGTTGGGCAAGGTGTAATCGTAGATGCTTTCTGCTACGATGGTGATTTCCTTGTAATCCTTAATGTAGCCGAATACTTCGTCACCAATCCAAGCATGAGCAACAACGGTTCCGCCTTCTACGCCATAAGCTTCGATGAACTTCCACGTTACGTCGTATACGTTTTCTTCATCGTTGCCTGCTACGCTAATCTTAGCGAACTTGGGTAGTTCGAATACGTCAAACGCATCGTAGGTAAAGGTGGTGAATTCTTCGGTTGCGTTTGCATCAGCGTAGTACGTTACTTCTACGTCTGAACGAACGTTGCCGTTTTCATAAACCATATCGAGCGTTACAAGATTGTTATCCTTGTCGCCGAGAGTTAGGGTTCCTTCTAGTTTTGCTTCTTGGTAGAAGTCTAGCCATCTTTCGCCGAAGTTGAAGGATGCGGGAACCTTTCCGGTGGTGCCGTCTAGGAAGGTTACGTCAAGTTCTTGCGGTAGAGCGAACTTATAGGGGTCTTCGATGTAAAGAACGAGTTCGCCGTTTGCATTGGTGGAAATGCTGTATCCTTCTTGTGCGGTTGCGTTTACTCTTTCAATCACCTTAGCGGGCAACATTTCTGCCGTTAAGGTTACGGTTACTTGTTGTGACCAAATCTTAGTGCCTTCCTTCCAGCCTACGTTTGCGATTTCAACGTTAATTTGCGGTACGTCTTCGCCTACGAAGGAGTATGCGGGCTTGAATCCGCCGGCATCAACGTAGCTCCAACCTACTATTTCAAATGCCTTAGTGCCGATAGTGTTGTTTGCTACTTGGTAGATTGATGCGGTTATGCCGTCTTGAGCAAGAAGTGCATCGATGCCGTTGTCTGCATCGTAGAGATATACTTCTTGAGTCGGAATATTGAGTGCGGAGATGGTCGACTTGCTTAGTACGATACGAACGTGCTTGATGGTTACGTAACCGAATACGTCGTCACCGAGTAGTACGTCTGCAAAGTACCATGCACCTTCGAAGGAAGGAGCTATGAATCTTACGTTGGTTAGATATTCTTTACCATTGATTACTACAACGTCGCCTTCAACTTGGTCTGCCCAATCGGTGCTTGCTATATCGAAGTATACTTCGGTGAATAGCTTTTCACTGCCACGAGCGGTGTTGTAGTTTACTTTTTGTTCGTTTTCGAGAACGCTTGCGTTATCGGTTACTTCCGTATTGGTTCCGGTGATATAGTAGCTGGAATACGGATATACTACGATTTGTTCTACGCTTCTGGGCGTTCTTCTTTCAACGGTGAATTCTACGGGGATTTCTTGGATGTTGTCATCCTTTCCTACTACTGCCGTCCAAACGTAAGTCCAGTCGTTAGTTTCGCTATATGCGTAATTGAGTTTTGCAGAATCATCAGCCTTCCAGTAGAAGTCTTTGCCTTCAACCAGCGTGGTGCGATAGAATACGTTTTCTGCATCGGTGCCATAGCCTACGTTGATGGTGTTCGGTAGGTTGAAGGCGTTAATCGTACCGCTTGCTATGATGCCGGCTTCTTCGTTCATTCTGACCTTGGTCAATACGTTAGCTTCACGTAAAGATGCAAGATATCCTTCTGCATCGCTTTGGCTTATGCCGGTTAGTACGACGTAAAGCGTGCCGTTTGCCTTTTCATAGGTCTTGATGGTGGAGTCTCTTCTGCCGGAGTATGCCTTAATGCCGGTTGCGAATTCATCAACCTTTGCGGTGGGCCATACGTTTACGCTGGACTCGACGCCGGTTGCACCAAGGTTTTCTACGTTTACTTGAGCGTATTCTGCGTTTACACCTACAGGATAGAATGCCATTACTAGAGTATCCAAATCTGCTTGATAGTTGAATACTGCTTCTGCGGTTAGTCTATCTTCGAACGGAGCAACTTCACGGTCGATGATGGTGTCTGCTAGGTTGTGTTCTACTATCTTCTTGGGTAGTACTCTCAAGCTGATAGCAATTTCTTGTTCGTGTCCTTGAGCATCGGCTACTACGAAGATTACGGTATAGAGCGGATGTTCGGTTGCTTCAAAGTCGATATTGCTAATTGCACTTGCATCAACTCTTACAACGTCCCAATTTTCAATCTTAGTGGTAATTTCGTTGCCTTCGCCATCAAGAACGGGGTTGTTTTCTCTGTCGGTTACCTTAGCGGTTACGCTAATTCTCTTTATGCTCCTAATATCGTTATAAATATTGGTGCCGTTGATGGGATTTACGACGAGAATATTGTCTTGTAGGTCAGCCTTATAGCTGTTTACCGTTCCGCTGTAGTGATATACTACTTCGCCATTGTTCAAGCTTGCGTAGGAAGAAGCATTGTTAACTACTTCTTGGTTTACACCGGCACCAAAATAGAAGTCACGGTATGCTTCAAAGTCTTCACGACTTACGCCGGAGTATACCAAATAGGTTGCGTTGGTAGCTTCGTCATAGTATGCACGGAGACCACTATTTTCGCCCTTGAATTCGGTATATGCACCATAGCGAGCACTAATAGCACTTACGGTAGGTTCTACTATTTCTGCAAATGCGGTTGCCTTTGCAGTGTTAAGGCCTATCATCTCTTGAGTGTCACCGGTTAGAGCAACAATCATATCTCCGCCCTTTTGGTATGCGATGTTCAAGTTGAATCTTGCATCAATGCTATCTACGGAAATAGCTAGGCAGTTCTTAACCTTAATCGGTACCTTGATGGTTACGGGTTCGGAGTCTTTACCTACGTAGTTGTAGTTGTGGTTATCATAGGTACGTGTGTACTTATAGGTGAGTTTTGCATATGCGGTGGAACCATCGTACTTAACTACGGTTTCGCTCAAATCCCACTCTAAGTTGTTGAATACGTATCTCTTTAGCAAGTAATCGGTTTCGGGTTCGTCGCCAATCTTGAACTTTTGATATACGCCTTGTTGCATATAGCGTATCTTTGCGGTGTATACCAAGGTTTGCGGTAAAAGTTTTAGGTATTCTTCTTCGTTATAGGTAAGCGGGTCGATTTCGGGAAGTGCGAGTACGGGCTCGGTGTTATCTTCATCGATTATCCACTTGATTTGGTGATTGTTTCTGTTGCCTTGTTCTTCCAGCTTCAAGGTAGAGTCGGGGTCAACCATGATTCCGCCTTCAACTTCGGCTTCGATGTATTGAACCTTTCCGTCCTTGTCCTTAGAATAGGTTTCTTCAGCTATGTAGCCGATGATATAACCCTTAGTTCCTTCTTCACTCGGAGCAAAGCTGAGCATACTGAAATCCCAATATACTTGTACACCGGCAGAATCATTGGAGTTGCCGTCTTCGAAGTTAGCGTAGTTACGTGTGGGTAGTATCTTCTTGATGTCGTCCACAGCATAAGTGCCGTCGTCGTTGATGTTATGACGAGCACCACCCTTTAGGGTTGCCCAAGTACCACCGTAAGCGGTGAAGTCAAGGATATTATAGGGGTCGTGGAAGACTATCTTGTTAGGCGGGAGCATAACTTCTTCCTTCATGCCTGCCGTTCCGTCTACTTCGGAGTAGTAGAAGGCGGTAATGGAAGATACGGAACGCATTCTGATACCGGTGTTATTGATGTCGATTTCTTGGAATCTGTCATCCTTAGCACTCATGATGGAGATTGCGGTTGCAAACGGTCCGGGTGCGTTATAGTTCAAGGTTCCGTCCGCATTGATGGGATAACGGCTTACGTAGGAGTAATCATAGCTTTCAAGTGCGTCGCTATATAGAGCTGAGCCGTTTGTTAGGTTGCCCCATTCGAAGTTACCCTTATAGTTGTTCTTGCTTACTGCCCAACCGATATCACCGAAGATGAAGTCACGTTCATCAAAGTGTCCGTATACGTCACGAACGTAGGTCTTACCTATTAGTCTCTTGGTTACGGCACCGGTAATCGGGTCTGCGGTATATTCGTAGTCGTTGATGATGACGTAGCTGTTGACGATGTTGGTATCAACCCACTTTGCTATCATCTCTTCGATTTCTCTATAGTGTGCATCGAGCGGTTCGCCGTCGTAACCATAAAGGATGGTATCTGCACGTAGTGCCGTTGCATTAGCCATGTAGCTTACAGAATCCCACTTGCCGTTTTCGTTCGTATCAACGAAAGGTTCACCTTCGTCATACATTCTGTTTCCGTTAGCATCCGTATATTGTTCGGAGCCCTTCATCATGCCAAGAGTAGTTTCGCTGTAGGACGCACCGTTTAGGAACAAGGTAATTCTATCTAGTAGCGTATCTACTGCACTATTCAAAGTTATCTTTGCATAAACACCCTTATCGATGAAGTCAAGCTTACGTTCATAACCGGTTAAGATGTTGCCGTCGTCATCGAAGCTTGCTTCTACGTCTACTAGACCGTCTCTTGCGTTATCGGTAGTGGTTGCTTCTAGGCCGGTGTAGCTGTAGTAATCATAGTAGTTGTAACCAACTAGTTTATCGCCTGCATCAAGGATACCTTGGTTTGCAATGAGTTCACGAACGTTGGTGGAAAGGTGTGGCTTAATCTTATAGGTGCCGTCTGCGTTTTTGACGCCGTCCATCAAATAGGTTGCGATGTCTGCATCAAGCGGTACCGCAGAGATGGTGGTCGTGCTTCTGGATTCATCTAACTTGGGTTCATATACGCCCGTGGTAGCATTCTTTTCACTATCTAGATAGGTATATGATGCTGCGGGGTCTTTCCACAAGGTTGATGCAACTCTTTCTTGTTGCAAGGGGCTTCCCGGCAAGTTTTGTTCATCAATCATGCTATATGCATAAGAGAACGGGAACAAGTGTGAAAGTAGTCTCAACGCTTGGTCGAAGATATCGATTAGGAAGTCGATTTCATATAGAACCATTTGGATGAGGTTGAATACTAGTCCTGCGTTATCACCTAGAGCAGAGCCAAGAGCGAAGTTCAAGACGAAGCCAAGTAGTGAGCCTACCAATCTTCCGCCTGCTGAATAGAGAGTGCTTCTATAATCTGCTTCGGTTGCATAAACGTAATCGTACATTTGGATATCCAGCTCTTCACTAAATACGCCAACGAAATGTAGCTTATTAACGTCACCTTCTTCCGTTCCTTCGGGAACTGCACATAGGTCTGCCATGTTATAGCGTTGTTCCTTAGAAATGGGAC
>JAZNYA010000047.1:0-3277 GCA_045594145.1 Candidatus Stercoripulliclostridium sp.
AGTTGCGGAAAAAGGAACTCAAAGATACGCAGATAACCAATTAAGGTTTGGATTAAATTCCCCTAGAAGTCATTTTTATGATGAGATGCTTCTTGCCAGAAAAAACGTAATAGAAGAGCGTTTTTGCGGTAGAGAAATCCCATCTGGTGAAATGCAAAGTGAATATCAGGAGATATTAAGATGCTTAAAATAGGTGACGTTATTAGAATAATTGAAGAGTTTGCTCCACTTGAAAACCAAGCGGATTTTGATAATAGCGGATTGTTATACGGCGATAAGGATTGGGCATTTAAAGGTGCTTTAATAACCCTTGATACTTCCGTTGACGTAGTAAACGAAGCTGTTAAAAAGGGTGCAAACTTAATAATTGAACATCATCCTAGCATTTTTTATCCGTTGAAGAAGATAGACTTGTCCTATCCAAAGCATAAGGCGATTGCACTTGCTATTAAGAACGACGTTGCTATTTATAGTGCACATACGTCCGTTGACTTTGCCAAAGGTGGACTCAACGATTACGTTATGGGGCTATTGGACTGTGGTGAATTCGGCCCACTAAGAGACGATGCTAGCAATATGCGAATAGGCCTACTTAATACTCCCGTAAAGTTAGGTGCATTGGTAAAGAGAGTGGCAGAAGTTTTCAAAGATGAACACGTTCAATTTGTTGGTGATGGCAATAAGGACGTTAAAAAGATTGCAGTCATCAATGGTGGTGGGGGCTCTAGTGAAAAAACGATTATTGAAGCCTACCGAGCCGGAGCTGACGTGTTTATATCAGGGGACTTCAAATATAATACGTTAAGGCTAGCAAAAGATATGGATTTCGCAGTTATAGAATTTGGACATTACGACAGCGAAATTCCGTTTATGAATTTAATGAAAGAAACATTATTTAATGGTGGAGTTAAGGACGTTTGCGTTGCAACAACCTGTACTAATCCGTTGAATTAGGAGTAATATATGGATATTGAAAAGATTTTAGAGTATCAAAAGTTAGATTTCGCTATTTATAAAGCGAATAAAGAATTCGTTAACAGTGACGAAAACAAAAGAGCAATGGCTCTACGCAAGATGAAGTCGGATTTGACTGAGAGTTTTGGTAAGCTCGATAAAGAAACCGGAGAAGATTTCGTAGACGTTAACAAGGCGATAGCACAATTTGAAGCATTTAACACAAAACTCAAAAGTGTTACGATAAGTGGTGCTAAAACTATTGAACAAGCAGAAAAGATTGATGAAACTATCGGTGCTTTAATCGCAGAATTAGCGTCAATCCAAAAAGATTTGCAAAAAGCATTCCGTCGTTTGCAAGAAATCAATTCTAAGGAAGCGGTTGAACTTAAGCAAAAGTTTACTAAAGTAGTAAGTGAGCTTAAAAACGTAGAAGTTGAAAGAGTTAACGTAAGGAATAAAATTCTTGAATCAATCAAAAAGGAAGGTCAAGCTATCAGCAAGATGCAAGCCGAATTGAATCCCGATGACTTGAAACTTTATAATAGAGTTAAGAGTACCAATATTAGAATGCCTTACGTTGTTGAATATCAAGACGGAAGTTGCATGGGATGCGGTATAGAAATCAAGACGGAAGTCGAGGCAAAGCTCCAAAAATCCGGAGATATTGCAGAGTGTCCTAACTGCAGGAGAATAGTCTACAAAAAATAATTTCCTTTTTTCTTACATATAATGTACTCAGGAGATAGTATGTTATTTAGTAAGATGAACGGAATAGGCAATGACTACATATTTTTTGAAGAGCAACTTGCAAACGCAACCGAATATGGTTATTTGCTAAAAAACGTTACGAAGTTAGTCCCACCATTAAGTGATAGAAACTTTGGAATAGGTGGAGATGGAGTAGTTTTGATTGGAAAATCAAACGAAGCGGATGCAAGTATGAGAATTTTTAATGCAGACGGCTCGGAAGCTAATATGTGTGGCAATGCACTAAGGTGTGTGGGCAAAATCTTGTTTGAACACTCCGGTGGAAAAAAACAAGATTTTTGCGTTAGCACTCATGCCGGAGTTAAATTTTTGAAAGTTGAATCTAATGAACCTAGTGAAGCACTGGTTTCGTCTATAATCGGCAATCCCAAGCTGGTTGGAGAAATAGATGACGTGGAGTTTTACGACGTAGGAAATGCCCATGCGGTGTTTTACGTTCAAGACTTAGGGGATACGGCAATCAATAGGGCAAGAGAAATTTCTCTAAAACACGGAGTGAACGCCGAAGCCGTTTTATTGACTCATAACGGTGTGTTTGTTAGAGTTTGGGAAAGGGGTTCAAATGAAACCCTAGCTTGCGGAACAGGGGCAACTTGCGTTGCTAAATCACTGTTTAGGCATGGCATATACAATGAAAGCGTCGAAATAAATTTAAAGGGTGGAAAACTAACCGCATTTAAACTGAACGACGATATAGCTATATTGGGAAAAGCTACTTTAAACTATATAGGAGAAGTAAATATTAAAAACTATGGTTAAAATTAATAAAAATTATAATGCATTAAAGGAAAGTTATTTGTTTTCAACTACTGCAAGAAAAATTAGAGAATTTCAAGCAGCAAATCCAGATAAGCCTGTCATAAAGATGGGAATAGGCGACGTTACCAAGCCTTTGACTCCGTGTGTCGTTTCTGCACTGGAAAAAGCAAGTGCAGAAATGGGCGTAGCGGAAACCTTCCGTGGCTACGGTGACGAACAAGGTTATGCTTTTTTGAGAAACGCTGTTCAAAAATATTATGAAAAAATAGGTGGCGTTAAGTTAGATGCTGATGAAATATTTATTTCCGATGGTGCCAAAAGTGACATCGCCAACTTCACCGACCTTTTCTCTAACGAGAACGTAATTATTATTCCTGACCCTGTATATCCTGTGTATTTGGATAGCAACGTAATGTTAGGAAGAGAAATAGTTTACATAGAAGGTAATGTATTGTTCATCGGTCTCATAAATAACCTTTGCGACCTTACCGTCATCTGTAAGGATACTATGTCTAACCATAGTAGCGTTACGCACATCACTAAGAGCTTCATTGATCATATTGTAAGCACTTACAATATCATCGACCCAAGTGCTGTATCGTACAGAATAATAGCCTTCAAGTGCAGAATAAGTATACTGCTTGAGTTCGGCAACATTGTCAACTGCAACTACGAAATAGGGCGATGCGCCGCTTTCGATAGTTTTTAACAAATAGTATTCATAGTCGCCCGCAAGGTTCAACGCATAACCTGCATATTCTTTATAACCATGGAGAACCATGCTCATGAAAGG
>JAZNYA010000048.1:0-2897 GCA_045594145.1 Candidatus Stercoripulliclostridium sp.
CGCCAAAATGCGTGGTGGCTTATAACACAGTATCTATAGGAGTTCTTAAAAACACGCTAGTTTGGATGAATTGGGCGTAAAATTAAAAAACTCTCGACGGGAGTTTACTTAGCGTAAATGACCGAGAGAGTTTTTGTTTTCCTATGGTTTTCGCCAAAATAGCGTGTTTTTACCATTTGTTGTACATCTTCTCACAGAAAGCATACATATCTTTTATCTCAAGTACAGTGCCGTCATCAAGGGTGACGGTACCGTTCCAAAGACCGTGAACTTGGTGGCAGACGGTTTTGGCTATACCAACGTTAAGGGGATTAAAATTATCGAAGAAAGGAGTCATAACTAGGTCAAGACGACCGTCATCGGACTTAAAGTGCCAGGGTTCGAGCCAGCGACCATCGGGTTGATCAACAACGTCAACCACGCCAATCTTGTGGGCCTTTCCATCATAGAAAAGCATGGTTTCGGTAGCATTTTCTTCAATTCCGATACCCCATGTTAGTTCAAAGCCAAAAAGCTTACCATCGGGAAGACGGGTTGAACCATTTGCCCAATACCACATATTCTTATAGGGCCAAGGACCACGTCCCCAGTCCAATACCATGTAGGAATTATCACGGCTAAAAGCGTAGATTTCTTCACCATTCACCTTGATTGTTCCACTAGTAGGCATACAATTAATTTTATTGGTAAGGAAAAATCTAGTCTTATTTTTAAATGGGGTAGCTATCGTTATGCTTTCGGCATTAGGATCACGTTCTGCAACTAAATCTAGTTCTAACGTCTTATTTTTATAGTATAAACGTCTTTCCGTTTCGGTTACGTCTACTTTATAGAGTTTACTGCCTTGGCGGTCTTCAAAGGAATACGGAGCATCACCATTGCGATTAACTTGATGACTATTAACCGTTAAAAGATGGAACATCATATCACTCCATCTTCTTCCCGTTTGCATATCGAAGACTTCAATTTGACCTACGGATGCAATAGAAATATTAAAGAAATTCATTTGTACGACGAATCTTCCATCACTTACTTGATAGAAATCCCATTCCTTGATGCGAAGCTTGGGGGCTTTTATGCTCTCACGATTATAGATATAAAGATTACGCTTACAATAGCCGGGAGCTTTGAGAGAGCCGTCTTCGTTTAGTAGTAAAGTAGGTTCTTTGATTTCGATTTGTTTTTGCATATCGACTCCTTAATTTAAATATGATTTTATTATAGGGTAAAGTTTTTTTGAATTTATAACGTAACTGCCGTGAGTTTCGCCTTTGAGAACTTTAAACGTAGCGTTTGGTATATTTCTTGCAATATATTCGGAGTGCTTATACGGCACCATATCACGTGAACCGCAAAGCACTAAAACGTTTGCCTTAATACCATTTAGGTCTTCACTCGTAATATTGGGCTCGTTTATCATAAGGGATAAAAACGGACTGGGTTTAAAGAAGTTTTGTACCTTAAAAAATGCCCTGATATACCACTTTAAGCCACTCGGTGTGACGTTTGCTCCGCTTGATATCAAAGTGGATATTAAGTCGGGATATTTCGATGCAAGCACAAGTCCTATTATACCGCCGTCGGAGAACCCATAAACAATTGGTTTTTCTAAGTTAAGGCTCTCAATAAGGCACTTTACGTCTTCCGCCATCAAGGAATATGAAAGCTCTCCTTCCCCGGATTTTCCGTGCGAACGAGAATCTATAGCGTATACGGTATAGTCGTTTTTAAGGTCTTCTATAAGCTCATAAAAAATGGTGTGATCTTCGCCGTTTCCGTGCAACAAAACGAAAGGTTCACCTGCCCCGTAAACTTCATAATTTATCTCAATTCCATTAAAAACACCTTTCATAGTCTTAATATAGCATATTAGCACCCTAAATTTCAATATTGACCTAAAAAAAATCTGTTTTTTAAAAAAAAATTCTTGCAATATATAATATACTTGTATTATAATTAAGAAAATTTTTTATTTTAAGGAGAAATACTATGGAAAAAGTTTATAATCCCTTTGATAACTTTTGTTCCGTTCTCGACAAGGCAGCAGACGCTATCGGCATGCCTAAAAACGATTATGAAATTTTAAAGCACCCCGAAAGAGAATTAAAAATCGCTGTTCCCGTCGTTATGGACAACGGCGAGCTCAAAGTCTTTGAAGGCTTCCGTGTTCAACACAGCTCACTACGTGGTCCTTGTAAGGGTGGCATAAGATATCACCAAAACGTTAACATCGACGAAGTTAAGGCTCTCTCTGCTTGGATGACCTTCAAGTGTGCAGTTGCAGACATCCCTTATGGTGGCGGTAAAGGCGGTATCACCGTAGACCCCAGAGAACTTTCCACCAAGGAACTCGAAAGACTTACCCGCAAATATGCTGCAGGTATCACCCCCATCGTTGGACCCTTCCAAGACGTTCCCGCTCCCGACGTCAACACCAATGCTCAAATTATGGACTGGTTCGTTGACACCTATAACACCCTTAAGGGCGGAGATTTCCGTGGCGTAGTTACCGGCAAATCTCTTGCAACCGGCGGTTCTCTCGGCAGACCCGATGCAACCGGTCGTGGCGTATCTATCGTAACCGAAGCTCTTCTTAACGTAAACGGCATTGACCCCAAGAACACCAAAATAGCAATTCAAGGTATGGGTAACGTTGGTTCCGTAAGCGCTAGAATCCTTTCCGGCGAAATCGGTGCTAAGATTGTTGCTGTTTCCGACGTATCCGGCGGTCTATACTGCGAAGATGGTCTTGACATCCCCACCCTTTACCAAATGGCTCTCAAGCGCGAACTCGTTGAAACTTACAATGCTCCTGGCGTAAAGCACATCTCCAACCAAGAACTACTTACTTGCGATTGTGATGTTCTTATCCCTGCTGCTCTTGAAAACCAAATCAA
>JAZNYA010000049.1:0-4705 GCA_045594145.1 Candidatus Stercoripulliclostridium sp.
CCGGTATCACGGAAAAGGTCTATAATGTCTTTATGTCTACAACGCTCTCTATTGATAAAATACTCGCCTTCACCACCACGAACTAGCTTACGAGTTATAACAACTTCGTCAAAATCAACGTTATATCTTCTATCTTCGTTATCCAAATAAAGACTAACTTCACAATATGAAAGCGACAATCTGTTGGTCGTTCCATTAAAAATCAAATCCGGCATTTTGGTTACACGAAGTGTTTTAGGTGCTTGCTCACCAAGTACCCATCTTACTGCGTCAATGACGTTTGATTTACCACAACCATTAGGACCAACAATACCCGTTACGTTAGACTCAAACGGTATTTCTGTTTTGTCGGCAAATGATTTAAATCCATGTAATTCTATCTTCTTAAGATTCAAAACGTTACTCCTTGCGGGCTACGCACGCACTTTGATAGTTTATAGTATAAATTAAGTATAAAAAAAAAGCAACCCATATTTTTCTTTTTAGGTCGCTTTTATTAAATAAAATTTAATAATTGTTATATCCTTAGCATGTCAATAGTGCGTTTTGCCGCAAGTTGCTCAGCCTTTTTCTTGGAAGGAGCTTCTCCTTTTCCATACGCCACTCCGTTAACATTGACTATAGCTTCAAACCCGGAGTTTACGTTGTTTCCTAAGGGGAGAACGATAAACTCAATCGTTAAATCGTGATTTTTTGCTGCGTACTCCAACAACTTAGACTTAAAATCGGTTACTTCGTTTTTTAGATAATTAACACTTAACGCTTTGTCAAGATGCCTTAAAACGTATTCAATGCATTTGGTATAATCGTTTGAATCCAGGAAAATTGCACCAATCAACGATTCAAAAATATCTTCTTTAACGTTAGAGCTTTTTTTGATTTCGTCTTCTATGCTTCCTTGAGCAGTTCTTACGTATTGGATTAATCCCATTTTATCCATTGCTGCAGAAAGGCTTTTACCAGATACGATTTTAGCCTTCGTCTTGGTCAAAAAGCCTTCGTCTTCATTTGGATATTTTTCAAATAAAAATGAAGATATAATAAACCCTAATACACTATCTCCCAAGAACTCAAGTCTTTCATAACTCAAATCTGCGTTTTCGTTCGCATAGGAGCTATGGGTAAGTGCTTCTACGAGCAGTCGCTTGTCTTCGAAGGTGTAGCCTATTACTTTTTCGATAGCTTCAAAATCAAAGCGTTTCATTTTCCACCTTTTCTTCAATAGTTAGTGCCTTGGTAACTTCTTCTATGATTCCTTTTTGATGTAAAGTTACTGCTTGCATTATTGCCGCACTAATAGATTTTGCTTTAGAGCTACCATGGGCCTTAATAACTATCTTTTGTAATCCGACCAAAACGGCACCACCCTGTTCATTATAATCAAGTGTTTTCTTAACGACCTTAAAAACAGGCTTCAAAAGAAGATAACCAAGCTTTGCTCTAAGACCGCCTTCCATAATAGCATTTTTTAAAATAGTCAAAAATGCAAGGGCTGTTCCTTCACATCCTTTAAGAGCAATATTACCACTAAATCCATCTGCAACTACTACGTCATAGTCACCAGATAAAATTTCTCTCGCTTCCATATTGCCGGCGAAGTTCAGGCCTTTTTCTTCCTTTAAAAGCGGGAAAACTTCCGTGTTTAATGCATTACCTTTTTTATCTTCAGTTCCATTAGATAGTAAACCAATTCTCGGGTTTTGGATACCTATATATGCAGTTGCCATAGCTCTTCCAAAGTGAGCAAATTGCACTAACATTTGCGGTTTACAATCTGCATTAGCCCCACAGTCAACTAGCACTACGTTGCCACCTTTAACCGTAGGAAGCATAGGAGCAAGTGCCGCTCTTGTTACACCCTTTATGCGTTTAACCAAGAGCATACCACCCGTTAAAACGGCACCTGAAGAACCAGCGGAAATTAATGCAACACAATCAGGGTCGCTGTTTAAAACTCTAAATGCAGCGACTAATGAACTGTCCTTTTTTCTCCTAATGGCTTCCGTAGGTACATCGTCATTAGTTATTACGTCACGTGCATCAACGATTTCTACCCTATCACCTGCGTATTCATACTTATTTAATAGGCTTTCAATTTCTTCATTTTTGCCTACCAAAACCATACTAAAGCCATCGTTGTTTTTTAGTGCATCAACAGCACCTTTTACTATTTCTTCCGGTGCGTTATCTCCGCCAAAAACATCCAAGACTATCTTCATAATTATCTCCTAAAAATCAATAAAGGAAGCTCGGCTTCCTTTATTGCTAGATATTTGAATTAGTTATCTTTCTTTTCTTTCTTAACGACTACTTGTTTGCCGTTGTAGTATCCACATTCAGGACAAACCTTGTGGCCTTCGATAAGCTCGTGGCATTGAGGGCATTCAACAAGATTAGGAGCGGATAGTTTCCACTGTGCATATCTGGTATTGGTTCTTTGCTTTGAAACTTTTCTCTTCGGAACTGCCATATTAGACCTCCTCGTTATTTTATCTTAAACTCGCTAGACTATTATATCTAATCAAAGTTATTATGTCAAACTTTTTTTGACACTTTTATATGAAATAATTATATTATTTACTTTCAGCAAGTGCTTTTGCGTCACGAGCAATAACTAGTTCTTCATTGGTGGGAATAACTAATACTTTAACGGCACTATCAGCCGTGTTCAATTCTTGGAACTTACCCCTAGCACAAGTTGCACTCTTTTCATAGTCAAACTTAACACCAAAGACTTCTAGTCCTTTCATGATTAGTTCACGTGCTTCAAAGGAGTTTTCGCCGATACCGCCGGTGAATACTATGCAATCGAGACCACCCATTGCTGCGATATAACTACCGATATATTTGCGGATTCTATATGCAAACATATTAAATGCTAAACGAGCTCTTTCATCACCTTCTTCGGAAAGCTTGGAAAGGTCACGACAATCGCTATAGCCTGCAATACCCTTGAAACCACATTCTTTGTTCAAGTAGTTGACTATTTGTGCGGCACTCATGCCCTTTTGTTCTGCAAGGAAAGTTACTGCAGCTGCATCGATATCACCACTACGGGTACCCATTACCATTCCTTCTAGGGGCGTTAATCCCATGCTGGTATCAACACACTTTCCGTTTACAACAGCAGAAATAGAAGAACCATTGCCAAGGTGACAGGTAATAATTTTGCTTTCTTTCTTGCCTAAATACTTAATTGCTTCACCGGATACGAACTTATGAGAAGTTCCATGGAATCCATATTTACGAACTTTGTATTGTTTGTAGTCTTCGTATTTGATTGCATACATATAAGCATAATCAGGCATAGAAGAATGGAATTCCGTATCGAAAACAGCAACGTTAACCTTATCGGGCATAAGAGACATACAGCTACGAATGCATCCAAGGTTTGCGGGCATATGCAAAGGTCCTAAAACGGTATTCTTATCGCATATTTCAAGAACTTCGGGAGTAACGATTACGCTAGACTTAAAGTCTTCTCCGCCGTGTAGAACACGATGACCTATTGCTCCGATTTCATCCATAGATGCTATGATTCCTTTTTCAGAATCGGTTAGAGCTTTCATTACCAAGCTAAAAGCTTCGGTGTGGTCAGCAATAATTTGTTCTACTACTATTACTTTATCTTCACCGGCTTCTTGCTTTAACTTACCAACCAAACCGGTTCCGATTTTTTCTACAATACCTTTTCCTAAGGTGCTTTCATTTTCCATATCAATAACTTGATATTTCAAAGATGAACTACCTGCATTTAAAACTAAAACTTTCATAATCCCCCCTTTATTGTAATGCAGTGATTGCAACTACGCCTACAACGTCACTAACTGAGCAACCTCTAGAAAGGTCGTTAACAGGTAGTGCTAAACCTTGACAGATGGGGCCAATAGCTTCCATACCGCCAAAGCGTTGTGCAATTTTATAACCAATATTGCCGGATTGAAGGTCAGGGAAAACGAGAACGTTTGCGTGACCTGCAACTTTAGAACCGGGAGCTTTTAGTTCGCCTACTTTTGGAACGATTGCTGCATCAAGTTGTAGTTCGCCATCAAGTTCGAAATCAAGTTCTTTTTCCTTCAACATTGCAGTTGCAGTTTGAACTTTATCTACGTTGGGGTGAGATGCACTGCCCTTAGTGGAGAAACTTAACATTGCTACCTTGGGTTCAGCGATATTAGCAATCTTTCTTGCACTTGCTGCAGAAGCTAATGCTATATCAACAAGTTGTTCTGCGGTAGGATCGGGAAGAACTGCACAGTCGCCGAAAACCATAACACCATTATCGCCATAAGGAGAACCTTCGGGAAGACCCATTACGAAGCAACCGGAAACGGTCTTTATGCCAGGCTTGGTCTTTATGATTTGGAGAGCAGGACGAAGTACGTCGCCAGTAGAGTTAATAGCACCTGCTACCATACCATCTGCATCACCGCTCTTAACCATAAGGCAACCATAGAACAAAGGATTAGTTGCAAGTTGTAGTGCTTTTTCTTCGGTCATACCCTTTGCCTTACGTAGCTCATAAAGGAGATTTGCGTATTCGTTAATCTTTTCGGAAGTCTTGGGGTTAACAATATTAACACCATCAAGAGCACCTTCTTCTACTTTAGAAAGGATAACGTCTTTGTCACCTAGTAAGGTTATGTTTGCTATACCTTGTTGCTTTACGATTACTGCTGCGTTTATGATACGACTTTCTTCGCCT
>JAZNYA010000050.1:0-2804 GCA_045594145.1 Candidatus Stercoripulliclostridium sp.
CTCCTTTTTCCGCAACTATAATTTGGTAATACTTGCTTCCTTCTTTTACTACAAAATCTTTGATTGCAGTATAACCAATCGCATTTATTGCCTTTCTTGCAATTGATACGTTTTGGTGCGGACACAAAACAAATCTTTTCACCTTTGGGATACGTCTCTTTAGTATTTCTCTAATTTCATACCCACCAAGGCCAGCAATTAATGCTGTAGATAAGTCTTCCGTAATTTCATCGAACCCATCGCTTACCCTGCAATCAATTTTTTCTTCCAAGCCATACTCTTTTGCTAATTTAACGGCTTTTTTCAAACTTTCCGCACTTATATCGCCAGCAATAACCTTGGAGCATTTGCCTTCCAGCAACGAAGCAACGGCAAGTTTACCATGGTCACAGCCAATATCTGCAAGAACTTCGCCTTCTATTTCACCGAGTAAAGCAGTCAGTCTATTATCAAGTTTAATCACGATTATTTATCTAAGAAATCACGCAATTTTTTAGTCTTGTTGGGGTGCTTTAGTCTTCTAAGTGCCTTAGCTTCAATTTGGCGAATACGTTCACGAGTTACGTTAAACACCTTGCCTACTTCTTCCAAAGTACGTGGACGACCATCTCTGAGACCATATCTAAGCATCAAAACCATCGCTTCACGGGGAGCTAGTGTTCCAAGTATTTCATTAACTTGCTCTTTGAGCATATTTGCTTCCGCTGCTTCAATGGGTGCTGTTGCTGTAGTGTCTTCAATAAAGTCACCAAGATGGCTGTCGTCTTCTTCGCCTATAGGGGTTTCTAGGGATACCGGGTCTTGTGCTATTTTTTGAATTTCTATAACTCTTGCTTCGGAAATTCCCATGGCTTCTGCAATTTCTTCCGGAGTAGGTTCTCTACCTAAAGTTTGCAACAAAGAACGAGAAACTTTGATGAGTTTATTAATGGTTTCTACCATGTGGACGGGAATACGAATCGTACGAGCCTGGTCTGCTATTGAACGAGTAATGGCTTGTCTTATCCACCAGGTAGCGTAAGTAGAAAACTTAAAGCCCTTAGTATAGTCGAACTTGTCGACTGCTTTCATAAGACCTAGGTTACCTTCTTGAATTAAATCCAAGAAAGCCATACCACGACCAACATATCTCTTTGCGATACTTACTACTAGACGCAAGTTAGCATTAATGAGCTTTTCCTTTGCTTGAGCATCCCCTTCAACCATGCTTTTTGCATACATTAATTCTTCTTCAGCCGTTAAAAGCGGGAATCTACCTATATCTTTAAGATACATTTTGACCGAGTCATCTATATTGACTTCGCTCATAATCTTTTGAAGAAGTTGGTCGTTCTTAACGCTTGATTGGTCGCTAATTGTGATACCGCTTTGTTCTAGCTCTTTGTAGATATTTTCAATATCTTGCGGTTCTAGAGCAAGTTTTTCAAGCTTATTCAATAACTCGTCTTCGTTGATGCTCTTAGATTCTTTTTCCTTATAAGAATCAATAATTTTTTGCACTTCTGCCTTGAGTTTTAATTCTCTGTCAGACACTTATGCATCCTCCTTTGTGGATTTGGTTATTTATTTAATAATAATTTTCTTAATTCTGTCTTTAGTTCTTCTTGTTTTTCCGGTGATGCTGTTTTGATTTCTTCTAGCAAGGCATTAATCCTACTTTGTTTTGAGTTTTGAAGTAGTTTTTCCATGCACGCTTGATAATGCTCCGCTTGTTTATCTACCGGTACTTTGTTGATTGATTCTATTATTTCATCAATTTCACTCTTGCGTTCCAGCTCAACGTCATATAGGTCGCCCTTTCTTGGTGGAATTTTAGACTCGAGCCTGGACATTAAATAGCGATATACTTTTTTGTGAACTTCGTCTTCAAATATGCTTTCATTAAGGTCTTTTTGATACACGTAACCTTTTAGTTCTATCATGGACGCCAAAACGAAACGACACATTTTTATATATCCCGGTGCATTTGCAGTTTCCTTAGTTTCTGTTTTTTGCGGTTTATCAAGCGATTCACCGGCTAAATACTTATTAACCTGGTTCAATAAACTATCTACACTAAGACCGCTTATTTTAGAAACCAATTCTGCATAAACAGCTCTAGAAACAGGCTCTAAACTGGACAATACCGGAATAGTAGATAATGCGAACTTTTCTTTGCCATCCAGCGTAGAAACGTTTGTACTTTTCTCTAGGGAACGAATTTTAAACTCTGTTAACGGTAATGCTTTTTCAACAAGCTTATTAAACCCTACTGCACCGTACTTATTTATTACATCATCGGGGTCCATCCCTTCCGGCATACTCATAACCCTAACTTCTAGGCCAACACTTGCAAGCATATCAAGCGAACGCCAAGTTGCTATTTGACCAGCAGTATCGCCATCGAAGCAAACGTAAACTTTAGGTACGTATTTCCTGATTTCGTTACATTGTTCCATTGTAAGAGACGTACCCATGGAAGCAACTACGTTGTGTATGCCTGCCTGATATATGCTCATTACGTCCATATAACCTTCTGTCAAAATAACAGACGAATGTTTTTCTTCTGCAAGCGTTCTTTTGAAAAGATTTACGTTGTATAAATTCTTTCTTTTATCAAACAACGGCGTCGCTTTCGTATTACGATACTTTGGCTTAACGTCCTTAATTAAAGTTCTACCACCAAAACCGATAACTTGACCTTTTGCATTGATTATGGGAATAATAAATCTTTTTGCAAGTGGGTCATAACCATCTTCATTAACCAACCCAGCAGTAATTAACGTTTCTTTAGAATACCCTTGCTTGTTAAGTTCTTTTAATAG
>JAZNYA010000051.1:0-14617 GCA_045594145.1 Candidatus Stercoripulliclostridium sp.
TGGTTCGGAAAATGGTGCCGAAACAATGGAATAGAAGTAATTAATAACCAAGTTGACCTTGGTGTTAGAGTAGAGCTTCCCAGAATCATTTGGGAAGGTATTTCCGAAAAAATCTACGAGCCCAAAATCTTCTATCGCACTAAAGACCATGGTGACTGCACTCGTACCTTCTGCTTTAACTCCGGCGGTGAAGTCGTAATAGAAAACAACGACGGCATACTTACCGTAAACGGACACGCCAACGCAGACCCCGCTCTTAAAACCCAAAACTCCAACTTCTCCATCCTATCCACCACTCGTTTTACCCAACCTTTTAACGAGCCTATCGCCTATGCAAAGCACATTTGTAAGCTAGCGAACATGATAGCAGGTGGCGGAGTTATCGTCCAACGCTTCGGCGACCTTGTTAACAATCGCCGTACCAACGACCACCGTCTAAAACAATCCAGAGTTCGTCCTTCTCTAAACGCAGTCGCAGGAGACCTTTCTCTCTGTATTCCTAAGCGTCAACTCGATAACATCATAGAAACCATCTATGCTCTCGATAAGGTCGCACCCGGTACTGCAAACTACGATACTCTCCTTTACGGCGTAGAAGCAAAATTCTATTCCATAAAGCCTAAGTTCCAAAACAACGACTTTAAGATTAGAGAAAACGTATATACCATAGGAGATGGTGCAGGTATCACTCGTGGACTTGCTCAAGCAGGTGCAAACGGACTTTACGTTGCAGACTTAATCGTAAAGGGTTAATCCACTATCGTTTAACAATAAAAATCTCCCTATCACTAGGGAGATTTTTTTGTTGCTTTTGTTGTGTTTTAGCTTATAGATAGTTTATCGTATACGTCTTCATCTTGCGACCATTGTCGGTAGGATACCACTTCGTTCCGAAAGCTCCGCTGTCTTGGAGTGCTTCTACTTGTGCTTGCGTTTTGCCATAAACGTTTATGGTTTTCATTGCACGACAATTATAGAAAGCGAAATCGCCTATCTTTTCTACGCTTGCGGGAATATTGATACTCGTAAAGCCTTTGATATCACCATCCGTAGAACGCTCGCAATAACTAAACGCATCCTTTCCTATTTCCTTTAGTCCTTCGGGAAGCACGGGAGACGCCATTTCGCTACACTTGAAGAAAGCCATTTCACCAATATACTCAACGGTTGAAGGGATGCTAACTTCTCTTAAATAATAGCAATGATAGAACGCCTTGCCCCTAATTCTCTTTACGCCTTCCGGAATAACGTAGGTTGCGTAACTTTCGACGTTCATTTTGTTATCGATATCGGCACCCTTTCTAACGGGATAATAAATAAGCTCCGTCATATCCTTATTAAATAGTACGCCGTCAACTGCGGTGAAATAAGGATTTTCCGGGTCAACCACAAAGCCTTTACCATTTTTGCCATATTCGTCTGCACCAAGACCTTGTAGGTTGGTAAATCCCCAAGTATCAATTTCCTTGACGTTCTTACCGATATATATGGTATATAGATTTTCAGCATTTACTATGCTTTGTGCACCAATTTTAGTAACGGGTTTACCATCAATCTCATCAGGTATGGTAATTTCATGTATGAGCGTACTATCGGTATAGCCGGAGATGGTTATCTCGCCGTTTTCTTCGAGTACGTATTCAATGTTGTTTTCCCAAGTGTTGTTGCAACCGGCAAGCATGGCGGTAACAACAACAACCAAGGTTAGAAGACTAATTATGCCTACAACTTTTTTGCTTCTATTCTTCATCACTCACTCCCCCTTCTGCTACCGCTTCTTCGCTAGCAATTTCACCGGCATCGGCACCGGCGACGGCAAGTGCAAGCTCGCCTTTTTCTTGGTCCAAGGCAAGCCGTTCTGCTTCCACCCTTTCACGTATTTCTTTTACGCACTTGGCATGCTCGGCTCTGGTCAGATTATAGAATATATAAGGTATGGTAGAGCCGGTTAGAGCAATTACTGCTACTATTACATAAATGGTGGTAACGTCTTGGAATATGCCACTATCAAACATTACGTCCCAGTCGGAAGTGAATCCTACCTTTTCAAAGAACATGGGAATTATGAGTCCTATAACCGTTGTAAGCGGAGTGGTAAACCAACCGAACATGGTTACCATGTTGTCTGCTCTCTCTCCCGTCTTCCATTGGTGATAGTCCAATATGTCGGCGTTTAGGCTCCTAGAAATACCGTTTGAGCATGCCGTTAAGGCACTTCTTATAAATACGAAGAGTATTAATAAAGCAACACTATCGAACTTGATTGCCAGCAAATATCCCGCAGTAACCACTATCCACGTCACACGAACGACAAGCAATATCGTACGTTTTTCAAATTTCTTTATGAGTACGGGCGTCGCTAGGTTTCCTATGACGGAAGTAATACCTACTATACCAACTATACCGCTAATCCACTCTAAACGTAGGTTGTAGATTAGGAAATAGTTCATAACTCCGTCGGCGTATGCGTTCCAACCTTCAAAGATTGCACAAATGTTTATTATCCAGAAGAACTTGTTCTTGAGTAGTTTTTTCGCCGCCGTTCCAAACTTAACCTTGGGCTTGGTTTCGTAATTTTCCGCAACTCTTTCTTGTACTTGTGCAAACAAGAAACCTGCCGCACAGCTTATTGCGGAAAGTACGGGAATAAAGATTCTATAGGAACGAATATCCAAATATCCACCCGTTAATACTATCATTACCGGGAAGATGATTCTAAAGATGGAACGGAGAAGTCCTATTGCAATTCCGCCTATCGAATATACCTTTTGACGCTCTACGGAATTGGGCGTAATAACGGCAACAATCGCTAGTGAATTATCACTATAAAGAGCCGTGAAGCGTGAACGCAAGGTAAATAGTGCGTGTAGTAATACAAGTTTAGTCGTATACTCCAGCGTTGCGGGCACAAAAGGTATTAAACTGGTGAGAATGGCTATCGGTATGCCGTACATCATCATAAATGGCTTATACCTACCAAATTTTCTGCAAAGCTTAGAGCGAACAAACCAGTTAACAAAGTTGCCGGCACCGCTTATAATTAGTATGTTACCAACAATTTGCGGTAGACCTTTTATAATCTTGGTATCCATGCCCCAAGTCGTAGAAGGTATACAATAGCATCCTATACCAAGCAATATGGTTACCGAATATGCGATAATACACTTTTTTGCCGTTTTCTTATCAATCTTGCCTAAGTTCTCAAAAACCGTCATGGTTAACGGTTCCATATAGATGGTTGCGTACTTAACGATTAGTGCAATAATAGAAATTATGGAAAAGTCCATGAGCGAAATTCCCATTATTGAGCCACAGAAATAACCTGCAGTAAAAGCAATCGTTTCCCCGGCAATGAACGTAAAGGCACTTATTCCCATATTGCCAAAGCAATAGGACAAGAATTCCTTTATGCTAAGGTATTCGCCTTCTAGCGGTCTGTTCCAGTGGGCTTTTACAAAACCATAGCCGTTGACAGCAAGTCCTTTAACTTTGTCTTTAGCCTTTGAAAAAAATGACATCCTCTTCTCCTTATTATTGTTTCTTCATTATAAAATTAAAAAGTGCAGTACAACCTTTTAGGCAATCATCATAAGTGTCGTCGAAGTTTCCCGTATACCAAGGGTCTGCAACGTCACGATTGAGTCCTGCATATTCGAGCAATAACTTGACTTTGCCTTTCGGGTCGCCCAAAAATTTTACTTCCATATCATATATATTATAGCGGTCCATACCTACTATAAAATCAAAGGCTTCATAGTCATCATATCGAATTAGCCTTGCAATTTTCCCTTCCGTAGATATTCCAACTTCGCTAAGTTTCGCCCTAGTGCCACGGTGCGGTCTGCAACCCAAAGCATCCGTATGACAAGCACATGACTCTATATGGAAAAGGTGGCTTACGCCAGCCTTTTTTACAATATCTTTCATTATGAACTCCGCCATAGGCGAACGACAAATATTGCCATGACAAACAAACAAGATACTATACATTAAATAGTATACCCCCCGTCTACAGCTAGCACTTGTCCGGTTACGAACGATGCGTCTTCACTCATGAAATACTCTATTGCATAAGAAACGTCACGGGGAAGTCCAATTCTCTGAATCGGGAGCGTATCGGTAAACGCCGTCTTTGTTTCATCGTCCAAAACGTCGCTCATTGGAGTATCAATAAGCCCGGGAGCTACACAGTTTACCGTAATGCCGGAAAGTCCTAGCTCCTTAGCAAGAGCTTTGGTAAAACCTATAAGGCCCGCTTTGGATGCAGAATAATGAACTTCGCAAGATGCACCGGTTATTCCCCACATGGATGAAACGTTAACGATGCGTCCCCACTTTTTAGAAATCATATTAGGCACTATCTTTTGAGTAAGCAAAATATGTCCCGTCAAGTTTGTTGCGAGCATATCGTCAATTTGGTTTTCACTTAGCACTGTAAAAAGTTCTATTTCCGCTATGCCGGCGTTGTTTACCAAAATATCTACGTTATCCAGTTCTTTGGCAAGAGCATAAATACTAGCTCTATCTTTTAAGTTAAGATAGCGTGCACTCGCACCCGTTTCCGCTTGGATTTTTTCTGCTCTTTCTTTGCCTGTAAAATAAGTAAAATATACTCTATATTCTTTTTTTGCGAGCTCTCTTACCAAATATTCGCCTATTCCGGACGAACCGCCTGTTACTAATACCGTCTTCATAATTATTCGTTTTCTGTATCTTCAGCTACTGAATTCAACTCAAAATAGCCCTTTCCTTCTAGTACGCTATCTAGCACGCAAATGGCCACCGCACTGGTTGCAATTATTGCCCCACGGGGAGCAAGGCAAGTAACGTGTTCACCTTTTACTTCCAAGTTAACTATTTTATTTGTTTCAAAATTGAGTGTCTTAAAGGGTTGTTTAATGCTGGGAGTAGGCTTAAAAGAACAGCTTACGAGTATCGGCATGCCGTTACTAATTCCACCGTTTAATCCGCCGTTATAGTTGTTGTCCGTTTCTATCTTACCATCGTTAAGAACAAAACTATCCGCTACGTCCGAGCCTAAGGCGTGAGCAAACCTTGCACCATAACCAAAGCTGACGCTCTTAACGGCAGGTATTGCAAACAAGAAGGATGCTATTTTAGATTCTAACCCATCAAACATGGGAGAACCATAACCTGCAGGGAGACCTACGACAGCCGTCTCTACCGCTCCACCAATACTATTGCCGGTAGCCCCTATTCCCATAAGGAGAGAAACCATCTTTTTTCTTGCTTCCGTATTGATGGTAGCAAGGGGAGCAGAGTTCAATCTGTCTACCAGCTCCTTAGGAAATTCCGTTCCGAATTTATCATCATAAATTTCGCCTATGCATTTAATATGGGAAACTACACTAACGTTCATCTTCTCCAAATAATCGGCACAAAGCATACCGAAAAAAACTATAGGGAGAGTGCTTCTACCGGAGCCGTGCCCACCGCCAAAAGTGTCGGCGTGTCCGTTATAGCGAACGTTGCTAACGTAATCTGCGTGGCTGGGGCGTGGTATTTCTTTTTGGTAATCTACAACGTCAACGTCCTTATTATAGAAAACAACGGTTATGGGAGCACCGTTTGTTACTCCGTTAGTTACGCCGGAAATTATAGTAGGTCTATCTTCATCTTTACGAGCAGCAGTGAAATTGTTAGAGCCTTGGCGGAGTTTTAAGCCAAGCTTTATTCTATCCAAATTTACAACGACACCCGCCGGAAAATTGTGTAACGTTCCGCCAATCATTTGGCCGTGTGCTTCACCAAAAATAGAGAGCTTAAGGTTTGAACCCCATACTGAACTCATAGTAGCCTCCAAAAAATATTGAATTACATTCATTATAACATCTAGTTATAAATTTTTCAAGATATAATTACGCGCGTAATTAAATATATAAAACACTTTATTTAAATTAATGTTTTTGATATAATGTTAATATGGAGCAAAAAATCGCAGGACTTTTAGATAGATACGAGCCAATCGCTAGACGATATGCCGAGCTTAGCGAGTATTTGGAAAGTCCGGAAATAATAGCCGATAATCGTGCATACTTAAGATATGCTGAAGAAAAAACTTCGCTGGAAGACAGTTATGCTTTTGGCGAAGCACTTAAGATTGCAATCGAACTTGGCGACAAAGAAGAGACCGAAGCCTTGTATGCCTGTCTTGCCCAAGAGCTTCTTCCTAAAAGCGAGCGTGATGAACGTGGAGCAGTAGTTGAACTCCGTGCGGAAAACCCACAAAGCATACCCCTTCTAAACGAGCTATTTAACGTCTACCTTGCCTATTCAAAGAAGAAAGGCTATGCCCTTAGCGTTTGTGAAAACGATGAAAAATCTATCACTTTAAGCATAGATGGCAAAGGTGCTTTTTTGCGTTTTAACAATGAAACCGGCACACACCATGGAACTGGTGGTAGAATTGGAAACTCTAATGTTTGGGTATCCGTTACTCCAATTATGGATGACGTAAATATCATTATTTCAGATAATGACTTACGCACTGACATTTTCCACTCATCTGGTGCAGGTGGCCAAAACATCAACAAAGTTGCTACCGCCGTTCGCCTTACCCACATGCCTTCCGGCATTGTAGTCGTTTGCAAAGAAGAACGCTCTCAACTACAAAACCGCAAGCGTGCCCACGTCGTTCTTCGCTCTAGGTTATACGCTTATTACAAGGAAAAAGAGCTTGGTCAAATGCGAAAAGAAAAGGCTTCCGCTTACAAAAAATCTCGTACCGAAAGAGTGCGTCTTTATGACTTCGACCACGAAAAAGCAACCGATTTGCGACTAAACGTTTCCCTTTCGTTAAAGTCGTTTGCGGACGTAGGACTTGATGAAATAATAAACTCTCTACTCATAAAGGAAAGTAGAAAATAATGGGTGCATACAATAGAAAAATTTCCATTTCCACCTTACGAACGGTGCTATCCGCTCACACTTCCGTCTATAAAACGGAAAGGTGTGAAAGAGAGATTAGAAAGATTCGCTCCCACGACCTTTTTCTTCTAAAACTTGCCGAAAGCATAATTCCGCACTTGGATGAACTAGCAAAACACGGCAATGAGTTCAAATTAAGCATCTCCGCAAAACATGATTTTTACTTCTTAATTCGCAAGCCGATAGATGCGGAAAACGAGAAGAAAAAAGACGTTATTTTCACTCGCTACGCCACCACGGAAGACGAAATCCTTTATAACGACGGCCGATTCGTCTACTTCCTTGATTCACTAAAAACCTTTGAAGGCACCCTTACCCTAGCCCGCTCAAACATCCCCGAAAGCGACTTTAAAAAGTTATATAAGGTTGCGGGAACCGACAAAGCCAGCTTCCCCATGCTTTCTAAAAAACAAAAAGAAATCGTGGAAACGGAAGATAAAAACATGCTCGTTCAAGGGGTTGCCGGCAGTGGTAAAACCAATGTTTGCATAGATAAAATCATCTTTTCCGGCTGTAGAGAATATCGTGGAAGAACGCTATATTCCACCTTTTCACGTGGCCTTTTAATAGACACACAAGCAAAAGTAAACGCCTTTAACGAAACCGTAGAGGCACTTATCAAAGCAATGGAAGAAAAGAGTGTCGTTTACGTAGGCAATAAGAAAATTGCAGTAGAAAATAAACTCGGCATCTATCTTGAAGTTGAAGAAGAAGGAAAAATCTTAGAAAAGCTAAAAGTGCTTCGTTCATATCTTGCCGAAAAAGTCGATTACTTTTTGATTGAAGACTTATATAAAAAATATCTTAACGGCAACAAAACTCCTTCCGGAGAAGAATTTTTTACTCGCACGTACCTTAAAGAAAATTTCGTGCAAGGTCAAGTACAAAAGCTAAGAAACCTTTCCGGCGAAATAATATATAAAGAAATCTATGGTGTAATTTATGGTTCAAACGAACCTAACTCACCCATCAAAGACGCTCTTAGCCAAGAAGAATATATTTTAAAACGTTCAAGCTCTTTTAGTCGCACAGAATGCGAAGTTATCTATCGTCTTGCAAGAGATTATAAGATATATTTGGAAAGGCGTGGATATACCGACAATAACTTTATAAGTCGTGAGCTAATCAAGAACGTTAATAAGCTTCCCAAATATTCCTTGATTGTTCTCGATGAAGTACAAGACATGACGGAAATCAATCTTACGCTCATGACGGAACTAACGAGAAAGCTGTTCGTTGTAGGCGATGCTTTACAAATGATAAACCCGTCTTATTTTAGTTTTGCATACTTAAAAAGGCTGATGTATCGTGAAGACGTAACCGACGTCAAGGAGCTACAAAACAACTACCGCAACACCAAAAAAATCACCGAAATCATAGAAGAGCTAGGCAAAATCAACGTTCAAAAATTCGGCACACATAGCTTCGTTTTAAAAGGTGTCAGCGTAGATACCGAACACAAAACTCAAGCGGTAAAGGTAGACGGCAAGGGCTTCATAGAAGAACTAAAGGCAAAAAAATACGGTGACTTTACTCTCATTGTGCCGACCGCCAGAGAAAAAGCCAACATGCGAAAAATTCTTGGCAACCGGGAAATTTTAACCGTTTCCGAAGTTAAAGGCCTAGAACGTGATACCGTAATTCTTTATAACGTTCTTTCCGCAAACTATGATAAATGGGAAACTTTAGAACGCATTACGGTTAACCGAAAGACCGCAGATGAGAACAGCGTATATCGTTATTATTTTAACCTTTTATACGTTGGAGTATCAAGAGCCAAGTCTAACGTTTACGTTTATGAAGATAAAGACGTATTAACCTTTAGGGAATTTTTCCGTCGTCAGTTTGCGACGCTCAGCGTTAAAGACGCCATTAAAAATCTGGAAAGCGTTCTTTCCGTAAAAGAAATAGAAGAAGACGAACTCCTTGAAAGAATTAAAAAGTTCATCTCTCTTGGCCAATACGAAAACGCTCGCATAACGGCACTAAACTTAGACGACGAAATCAAACGTCAAGAATCTATGATTAGGATTGACGTAAACGAAAAACACGTCCGCTATGGTGCATATAGGGAAGCCGGCATAAGCTACTGGGAAAAAGGTCTTTATGACGATGCAAGAGAAGTATTCCGCCTTTCAGGCGACCTTAAGCTCATAGAGTTTATGGATGCATCACTCAAAAACGACGGCGGTGCACTCGATTACGATATAGTAAAATTCTATACCGAACTCGACGGCAACGACGTAGCAAAAAAACTCATTTTGGACACGCTTAAACGTGACCTATTAGAATTAAAAGAAAACCAAAAAACGCTGGGAAGCAAGCTTAGAGCGTTAAAGGAGAAAAGGTAAATGAACGATAACGAAGTAAAAGTACTCATAGAAACCTTCAAGAGTTACAGAGATTTACTTACACCCATACAAAGCAATTTAAACGATTTTATTGCAACGTATTCCGGACTTCAAGGTGACATCGATAGGCTCAACCAAGCCTTTAGCGGTGATGCAAAAACCAACCTTGAAAAGATTTACCGCACCCTTTCCGGACAAGCAGAAAAGGCGACTGACCTTGCCAGCCAAATAGACCGCTTCATGAAAATGAGCAACAAGTATACCGACGACGTAGCCAAACTACTTGGCACGGTGGAAAAGGTTGCGGACAAGTTGGAAAACATCTCTGCCCTAGAAACCAAAGCGGAAACCCAACTCGAAAAGCTAGAAACCATCCTAAACGAAAAACGCAAGAGTTACAACGTAAAAGACCTTGAGCGCACGCTGGAAACCTATGACGATAACGTAAGACGCATGAACGAATTCATCAACAAAGACGTTGCCGAAAAGGTTGCGGATTCCAATGCAAAAATTAACGCCGTTAAGAGCGGAAGCGAAGCTATGCTAAACCGCATATCACAAGAAAAAACTTCCATAGAAGAATTGACTGCGACATACAAAGAAACCAATCGACTACTTCGCCAAATTATAGAAAAAGATGATGTAAATGAAGCATATCTTTACGACGTTCTCGACAAATGGGCACAAGACAGAAAGGTAAAAATTAAAAAATAATGGGCAAAGCACTATGGCAAGCAGAACGTCAATCCGTTCGTGGATACGACGTTAACAAAGCGGACAATATACGCCTTGCAATAATTCGCAACGACGTTAAAACGCTTGAACAACTCCTTAGCGATAAGGAGAGTTTTTGCTTGTCTTTTGGAAGGTTCCCACTTCTATCTCTTGCATATTTATATTCTTCGCATAAAGTAATTAGCAAGTTTGAATCCCGACTTTCCAAAGTTAACGAATACGTTAGAGTAGATGAAAAAGCTGAAGATTATCTTAAGTTCAAAAAAATAGCAGGCAAATCTTTAAGGTTATATCTTAATGAGCAAATCATATCTCCCGTAGAAATGAGTGCCGTTCTTTCCGACTACCAAGGCGTAAGCACAAACCTAGATAACAACGTGCAAAGCCTTGAGCGTGTTAGAAAAATATATAGATTGACTCACGGCATAGAAGTAAAGAATAAAGGTAACTCTATCGTAGTTCCACGCTCGAAAAAGCCACGTTTTCCGGAGCTCGTTAGCGTTCTCATCATAATTGCCGTTTGCGTTGTTTTCGCCGGCGGTGCAATTGCTTCTCTTGAAGTAGTTCCCCATATTTTAGGTGGTGAAGGCACTATTGATGCTCCGCTAAAAATAATTTCTCCTTCCCTACTCGAACTCGCCTTGGAAGAAAGTAACCGATACTATATTCTCGAAGACGACGTTACAATAGAAAGCGATAGCATAAGTAACAAAGACTTTAAAATACACCTTGACGGAAAAGGGCATACCTTGAAGGTTAAAGGCGGAAGCAGTGCCCTATTCAACAAAATTTCCGGAAGCATCTCTAACCTAAAAATCGAGTTCATAGAAGTAAACGAAGAACTTCCTAAAAATAGTGCGTTCTTTGGAAACGGACTAAGCGGAAAGCTAGAAAACGTAGACGTTTCATTTAGCAACTTCGACCTTACTGTTAAGAGTGAAGGAGCATTATTCCTACACACTTCCACCGGAGTTTTATCCAACGTCAATCTAACGCTAAATGGCAATATAAATGAAGTTTCGGAACTCGAAGAAACCGTTATAGGAACCCTACTTTACAAAAACGCAGGAATTGTTGATGGCTGTAACGTTAAATATAACCTAACTCTTTCCGGCGATGCCAAAGCATCAACCGGAGAAGAAACTGCCGGAACTTTTGGCGATGCGGTATTCGGTGGAATCGTAGGTGTTAACGTAGGAACGCTAAGCAACTCCATAGTAGAAGCAGGCTCCACACTAGTAACAGATACTTTGGATATTGGTGGCGTTGCGGTAGAAAACGTAGACAAAGCAACCATTACCGCCACTATTAACAACGCTACTCTTACTCAAACCACTTCTTCAAGCTATTGGTCGCCTAATATAGGTGGCATAACGATGCGTAACTATGGCAAGATTGTTTCTTCCGTAAATAATGGTGCAATTACCGCATCAACCACCCAAACAGAAAATAACACGTCTCTCATCTTGGGCGGTATAACTACCACAAACCAAGGAACAATAGATAAGTGCATAAATAACGGAAACGTAACCGGGGTGGTAGCGTTCGGAACTTTGAACGCCGGTGGCATAGGATACGTCAACGAAGGCGTGGTAACAAATTCCACCAATAAGGGCCAAATAGACGTCCGCATTACAACGGAAAAAGAATCTTTAAGCACCCACTTGGAGCATCACGTCGGCGGAGCCTTTGCCGTCAACAACGGCACTCTTAGTTATTTTACAAACAAGGGCGAAATCATCGGCAAAGCTTCTAGTGCTTCACTAACGTTCGTCGGTGGCATATCCGGGCTTAACAATAGCGATAAATCGGTTGTAGAATATGCCCAAAACGAAGGTAACGTGACGATAGAAGTTAGTGGCACGGGCATAAGAAGTGCATTTGTGGGTGGAATTAGTGCCTATATGAAAGGCAGACTAACCAACTCCATCAACCTAGGTCACCTTAATGCAACCGGGGAAGAAAACGTCATTATTGCAGGCGGTGTCATTGGATTTACCGAAATTCGTGGCTACAGCGGATATTCGAGCTATGAACCCATTTATGAGTGGGGCAACAATTTGTACCTAAGTAACGTTGGATACGAACTTGGCATAGGCAACTATTACGTTTATGAAATAGACCCCTTCTTCAACGTCATCCTTAACAAATATTATGCAACAGGCGAAGACGTAGGTGCAACGCCGAGCGATGAAGACAACATAAAGAACTCGGGGGTATATCGTCCATGATACGCAATAAATTCTTCATATTACTACTAATACTCGGCGGTATATCGGTGCTTTGTGACCTAGCTTTTATCGTTTACGTTGGAATAACGATATCATCTGTTTTAAGTGGGCTAGCATTTCTTCCGGCCGTATTCCCCACCCTTTGCATAGTTCTTGCCGTAATAAACGGCGTAAGCATACTTTATGCGATACTCTATATTACCCTTTTAAGAAAATAAAAAGCATTAAAAAGAACACCCAAGCGGGTGTTCTTTTTTAGTCCTTACTCCTAACGCTAACTATTCGTTTGCGTCGTTATTTGCGTCCGGAGTTTCCTTTATTTCGGGAGTTTCGGGTTTTACTTTGGGAGCTTTCTTAAAGATTGCAAGAAGGTCTGCTAGGCTCTTTTTCTTGATTACAAACCAGAAGATTGCAAAGCCACCTACTCCTAGTCCTACTGTACCAACAGTTGCTCCTACTGCTATTCCTGCAATTGCACCACCACTTAGTCCTGCTTCGTCTTCACCTTCTACTTCGGGAGTAGTATCGGGAGTGGGTGCGGGAGTTCCTTCACCTTCGCCGGGACCGGGTACTACGGGAGTAAAGTTCGGGTCTACCCATCCGCAGGTATCACAAATGCCGTCTGTATTGGCGTCCACGTGTGCACCTTCGTTTGCTTTGTCACCACAAACACACTCGTTCCAGTGGTTATTTGCATCTTTTTCCCAAGCGGTACCATAGTTGTGGCTATGCGGAATATCTTCCCAAATTGCAAAGAATTCTACGTTTTCGGAAAGCGTATAGGTTGCACCAATGACTTCACCACTCGCAGAGGTTGCCCAACCCTTGAATTGTTTGCCACTAGGTGCAGTAAAGGTGCAAGCAGGTAAGGTATATTCGCCTATGCGTTCATCCCCTGCCATAACACCGCTACCACCATTTGCGTTAAAGGTTATTTCGTAACCAACTACTTGAACGTCAAAGGTCGTTTCAAAGCCTTGGTATTTTACGGTAATGGTTAAATTGCCTATGAGTTCTTCACCAAATACATAACCAATTGGGTTTTGAATTTGGGTTCCATTATACCAATAGGTGCAAAGTCCGGCACAAGGCATTTCGGAACTATCAGAGTATTGTAGTTTTACGGTTAGACTATTGATAGCCAACGTATTGCCGGCAAGAATTGTGCCGTTATAGCTTGCAGTTATGCCTGTTGCTACGGGGATATCTTTCCAAATAGCATAGATAACTACATCATCGGTAACTGTGATTTGCTCGCCGGGTGCCTTTTGTTCGCCCTCTAAAGAGCCGATTGCCCAAGCCTTAAATTGCTTTCCACTAGGAGCGGTAAAGGCACAAGAAGGTAGTTCATAGGGACCATATTGGTCTATTGCGGACGCCATTGAACCATTGCCACCATTTGCGTCAAAGGAAACGGTGGAAGGATTGGTTGCCGTATAGTTAAGATGGAAGAAAAAGTTATTATTTGATGCCATGCTAGCAAAGGGAGCATCGGCATTTATTGTTATATCCGCATGATAAGAACTACCAGAAAGAGGATTGAGTCTATAACCCTCTGCAAGTGTAAACTTGATATTGAGGTAATATTCTTGACCACCAATATAAGCAACACTGGGGTTTAGAACAGTATTGCTTGACAACTTGCACCATTGTAGTGTGGAAAAGCCCAATATACCTTCGGTATTGACGGTTATCGTGCTAATATCGTGGATTTCACCATCAACGGGAGCAATTATACCATTGATATCTATGGAGTAGATAATGGTATTCCAAACTGCGATAATGTAAGTATTGTAAGTAATGGTGATTTCCTCACCCACATTCTTAACTACTGCATTGGGGTCTAGTGCATTACCCTCGCATACTCTCCAATGTGCAAATTTCTTTCCTGCGGGAGCCTCGTAACCCAAATAAGAATCGGTGGGATTTAGTAGAGTTACGGTTGTACCGGTTGTTACGTATTCAAATTCGGTACTACCACCGCCTTCGCCGGGAGCGTATGCTACGATAAATAGTTGTTGCCAAACGGCTTTTACAACGGTATTTGCATTAATGGTTATCGAGTCACCAACTTGTTTTTCAACCTCGTTTACGCTCCAAGCCTTGAATTCCATATACTCAGGGGCGGTAAAGTCACAATCGGGCAAAGTATATTCTGCACCAGCATTTTGCTCTATACTTGCCATTGTACCCTCGCCACCATTCGCATTGAAGGAAACGAGATAAACGATTTGCTGTTCCGTCCAATTGATTCTAAACGTTAAATAAGCTTCGCCGATTCTTTGGTCGTTAGCGTTATACGCATAAACTAAATATTGTTTTTCTCCAACTTCGCTTGCGGTAAAATTATAT
>JAZNYA010000052.1:0-3881 GCA_045594145.1 Candidatus Stercoripulliclostridium sp.
GCTGCGGTCAGGCTCTGACACGGTTCACGACCCGAAATTGCACAAGACCTTGGTATCAACATCCCTTGCAAGCGTCGGCTTTCCATAAAACTAACCTCGGTGGGTGGTCTATCCTGCTGTAGCGGATTGCAGGTTACAGGGCACCGCTAGCTCCCCATATAGCACGGAAATAAGTATATCATATTTTGAGAATTTGTCAACAAAATATTTGTTGGAATAGATTGAATATTGTAAAAAACGCTAAAAAATATATTTTTTAGAACTCTTTTGTTGACACTTTTGCCTTTATATATTATAATACACGCGTATTTATATATTAAGGAGACTATAATGAAAAAAATTATTTCAGTTGTACTTATGGTAGTTCTTTGCGTAACCGCAGTTGCAGTATTCGTTGGTTGCACTAACGATAAAGACACTCAAGTTCCGGAAATTACCGGTATCACTGCAAAGGTATCTAGCGACGCTAAATACACCGTAGGTTCTGCTTTTGATAGCAAATATATTTCCGTAACCGCTTCTCTTAGCGACAAGACCACTAAGGCTGTTGCAACGACTTCTGCTATTAGTTACGACCTAACTGCTCTTAAACTTGATGCTGACGGCAACTTTACCGAAGCAGGCGAATTTACCATGAAAGTTACCTATTCCGATTGGTCAACCAACGTAACCGTTAAGGTAAAAGCCGCATAATTTTTTGGGGGAACCAATATGTATATTTCTAAACTCGTAGGAGAGAGAACTAAAACTTCTCCTTCTGATGCTGTAATTAAAAGCCATGCTTTAATGATAAGAGCAGGCTACATGAAGCTTGTTTCCAATGGTATTTGGTCACTAGCAATGCCTACCCAAAGAATTTCTCAAAAGATAGAGAATATTATCCGTGAAGAGATGAACGCAATAGACGGACAAGAATGCTTGTTCCCGGTTGTTATGCCACGTGAAATGTGGGACGAATCCGGCAGATATTCTTCTATTGGCGAAGAAATGGTTCGCTTTAAGGACAGAAACGGTAGGGATTTTGTTTTAGGCATGACGCATGAAGAAGCTGCCGTACAATTTGCTCGTGATGCAGTAAATAGTTACAATCAACTTCCTTTCATGATATACCAAATTCAAACCAAGTTCCGTGATGAAGGACGTGCTCGTGGTGGTCTTATTCGTGTGCGTGAATTTAAGATGAAAGACGCATATTCTTTCCACATCGACCAAGAAGATTTGGAAAAGTATTATTATCGTGCATATGCCGCATATGAACGTATTTTTAAGCGTATAGGCATGAAGAACTTTATTGCCGTAACGTCCGACTCCGGCATGATGGGTGGTAAAATTTCCCATGAATTTATGTTGCTTACCGACGTGGGTGAAGATACTTTGGTTCTTTGTCCCGAGTGTGGATATAAGTCAAACATGGAAGTTGCAACGTCAGTTGTAGAAGATTATTCCGATGAAGTAGAGCTTCCTATGGAAGAAGTATATACTGCAGATGCTAAGGAAATAGCGGAAGTTACCAAGTATCTTGGAGATATTCCCGCATATAAGACGGCTAAAGCAGTATGCTATAACATAAAAGGCGATAGCGAAACTACTGTTGTTTGCTTTGTTCGTGGTGATCTTGAAGTTAATGAAGCAAAGCTTAAAAAAGTTCTTATGAAGGAAGTTGTTCCTGCAGGGCTTGAAGGCAGTGCATTAGTTGCCGGCAATATAGGTTGCTTAGGACTTGATAAGCTTCCAAACGTAGTTGTGGTTTATGATAATTCGCTAAAGGGTGCGAACAACATGGTAATCGGAGCTAACAAGGAAGAATATCACATTAAGAACTTCTCTTTTAATAGAGACATCAAAGTTAAAGAGTTCGTTGATATCGCTAAGGTGGTTGATGGTGCTCGTTGTGCATGCTGTGGTAAGCCACTAAAACTTCAAAATGGTATTGAAATAGGTAACATATTCCAACTTGGTACCAAATATACCGAAAGCATGGGAATGACCGTTCTAAACAAAGAAGGCAAGGCTGTTACGCCCATAATGGGTTGCTACGGCATCGGCGTAGGTAGAGCAATTGCATCTATAGCAGAAGAAAGTGCGGATGAAAAGGGACTTAATTGGCCTATGGCTATTGCTCCTTGGCACGTATATCTTTGTGCATTGCGTACCGACGATCCCGTTGTTAGAGAAAAGGCAGACAAACTTTATTCCGATTTGCAAGCAAGCGGTATAGAAGTTTTATATGTCGACCGCAACGTTTCTCCCGGATTCAAGTTCAACGATTGCGACTTGATGGGAATACCCGTAAGAGTTGTTATCAGCCCTAGGTCAATCCAAAACGGAATAGTAGAAGTACAACTTCGTGACGGCAGTTTCAAAGATAATTTAAGCTTAGAAACTTGCGTAGCAGAACTAAAGAAAATTATAGAAGAAAGAAAGTAAAAGGAATCGTCTTTCATAATAGGGGAAAGGACATGAAGAAGATTGCACTAATTTTAGTAATAATACTAACGTTATCGCTAACGTTTAGCGTTATTGCTTGTCAACCTAATCAAACGCAACCGCCACCATCGGGTAATAACAATAATGGTGGTGATACGTCTGATGATGGTTTTATTAAGTCTACAACCACAATAGAAGATTTATCTGAAGACTTGGTTAAGAGTCTTTTGAATACGGCAAAGACGGCAAGTACCAATAGACTAAATGCAAGCAATCCTTGCGTTTCTTGGCATTTGGATTTTGACGTCATAATTAACGACCTTGAAGCCGTTACTACTTTTGAAATTAACTACGACCATCGTGATAAATCTGCAACGGAAATGAAACTTGCAGTTGTAAGAAAGGGTGAAACCGAACCGTTTGTTTCAGTTTTCTATTTCCAAGATACGCCGCTAGATGACAAAAATCCGGGTAATATTTATATCCAATATGGTGATGCTAAGGTTAAAGTTCCGGTTGTAGATACGTTCTTGGGACAATTGTTCCCGATAACCTTTAGTGGAGTAGAAGATAGCGTAATAATAGGTTTCTTGAGTGCCAATATTTATACAAAAGGAAATATCGAATATAAATATAAGGATGGCGTTGATGGCAAAAGAACAAGAAATTACGTCTTCCAAGTTGACCTTAAAGCTACTCTTGCCAATATTTTGAATATGATTAAGGGCGGAGCCGGTATGGATGAAATTTATGACTCGGTTAGCTGGATTATAGAAAGTTTATTCGGTGTTGAAGCAGATAAAATCAATACGCAACTTCCGGATACTACAATTAAAGTTGATATTACTACGACAGGTGGTTCTCGCACGTTGCTAGGCAGTGGTGCAATATCAAATTTGAAGATTGATGCAAACGTTGCTGCAAGTGATTATAAAGATAGTATCTTCCGTGGCAAAAGCTATAATATGTCGTTCGAATTGGTGGAGTTTAAAGCTTCATCAAAGCTAATAGAAGACTTCCCCAAGGAAAATTCTGAATACTTCACTAACTACATTAGCTATGATAAAACTGCACTGGTATTAAACGGAGCGTTAGTATATCTTGATGATGAAGATACTGTTTACGATATAACCGTAGGATTCCGTTATGATGGACTTAGTGAAACACAAGAAAATGATAAAGTCAAGATTGTGGTAACCGAAAAGGACAATCCGGCAAACAAAATTGTAGAGTTCTATGCTTTTGATAAAAAAGCCTATTTTAACTTTTATTGCGATAAAGGTGATTGGGTAGAGACGAATTTTGCGTTTGATATCGACTATTTTATCGAATACATGATGGAGATAGGTAGCGTAGGTGATAGCTTTGGATTTCTAAAGACGGTTGCGTATACCTTAGGCTCTATTCAAGTTTGGGAAGATGGTAGTTTATCGCTTAAAGTTAACAAAGAATTC
>JAZNYA010000053.1:0-11926 GCA_045594145.1 Candidatus Stercoripulliclostridium sp.
GTTTGAATATATTAATTTGGAATTAGAATAAACAAAAAAATAGCCGAGGATGTAAATCCCCGGCTACTGTATTTGAATTAAGTTTTAGTTAAGAATATAGCCCATATCATCAATGTAAACTCGATTAAACTTGAGCAAAACTAAAAGAAAAGACAGTATTGAACAACATCATGGTTCAACACGGTCTCACTTGGCGGAGAAACCGTATAGCGAAAGACTGTCTCAAACAAGCAAAATATCAATAGGACATATTACTTGTAAGGTGCTGAGTTGGTTAAATGGACACGAACACGGGATGTTCGCTTTTGCCAGGTTTGGCGATGCCTTGCATACCAAACTAATGCACCCTAATCGTTAAAACGATAGGGTACACCTCCCTTCTGTGCAAGCAAAAACCCGAGACGTGTTCGTCTCGGGTTTTTCTTGGCGGAGAAACAGGGATTTGAACCCTGGCTACGCTTCTCACGTACTACTCCCTTAGCAGGGGAGCCCCTTCGGCCTCTTGGGTATTTCTCCGAATATGATAAAAATATGAATTTGTTGGGCTTGGGTGTGAGTGATTTTGGGCACTGCTACCTTTTGCACTTATAAATATTATCACACGTTTTCGCTTTTGTCAAACTAATTCTTTGACTATTATTATTTTTTGGGGTATAATATTTTCAAATTTCTAAGTAGGTATGCGTATGAAATATTTGGTCGTTTTGGGCGACGGTATGGCGGATTATAAGATTGACTCTCTTGGCGGTAAAACGCCACTTGAGTACGCTAAAAAGCCGAATATCGACATGCTTGCAAAAAAATCGCAAATAGGGCTTGTTAAAACGGTTCCTGCCGGCATGAAACCGGGTAGCGACGTTGCAAACCTTTCGGTTATAGGATATGCCCCAGAACAATATTATAGCGGAAGAAGCCCCCTTGAAGCACTATCTATCGGTGTTGATATGCAAGATGGCGACGTTGCCGTGCGTACCAATCTCGTAACCCTTTCCGGAGAAGAAGAGATAGCAAAAAAGACGATGGTAGATTATTCTGCCGGTGAAATATCCACAAAAGAAGCTAAAGAACTTATTCAAGCAGTAAAGGAAGGCCTATCGGATGAAGAATTCTCTTTTTATGCAGGTGTAAGCTATCGTCATTGCTTAATCATCAAAAACGGCACGACGGAAACGGCTCTTACGCCCCCGCACGACATTAGCGGAAGGGTGATAGGTGAATATCTTCCCGGCGGAAAGGGCGGAGAAAAGCTCTTTAGCTTGATAGAACGCTCCGGCGAAATACTAAAGAACCACCCCGTCAATCTCGAACGCATAAAAAACGGCAAGAACCCTGCAACGCATATTTGGTTTTGGGGAGCAGGCACTAAGCCCAGCCTAGATGATTTCCAAGAAAAATACGGACTAAAAGGTGCGATTATTTCTGCGGTTGACCTTCTTAAAGGAATAGCAATAGGGGCAGGTATGGAAGCTCCCGACGTAGAAGGAGCCACGGGCACGCTTGCAACCAATTGGGATGGCAAGATAGAGATGGCAAAAAAATGCTTTGATGAAGGTGCCGATTACGTTTATATTCACCTTGAAGCACCCGATGAATGCGGACATCAAGGCGACACTTTAGGCAAGGTAAAGGCCATAGAAAAGGTGGATTACGTAGTGGGAGAAATGGTAGAATATTTGGAAGGAAAGGGCGATTTTACTTTAGCTGTTCTTCCCGACCACGCAACCCCTATAGCAAAGAAAACGCACACTTCCGAGCCTATTCCGTATATGATATATAAGAGCACGAAGCGTGAGAACAGTGCCCTAAATTACAATGAAACAGATGCCCAAAGTGGAGAATATCTACCCAGCGGACAATTGATAATAACTAAAATGTTGGAGACAATATGATTACATCAAAAGAACTAAGAGAAAAATGGATTAAGTTTTATGAGAGCAAGGGCCACACCAATATCGGAGCCGTTTCACTAATCGGTGATGGTACTACGGGCGTAATGTTTAACGTTGCAGGTATGCAACCGCTCATGCCTTATCTTCTAGGTAAAAAGCATCCCGCCGGCACACGTCTATGCAACGTTCAAGGTTGCGTAAGAACGGTTGATATCGATTCAGTTGGCGATGCTACCCACTTTACCTTCTTCGAAATGATGGGTAACTGGAGTTTGGGCGATTATTTCAAGAAGGAAAAGACGGCTTGGTCATTTGAACTTCTAACCAAGGTTTTCGGATTCGATAAAGACAAGATTTGCTCAACGGTTTTTGAAGGCAACAACGCAGCTCCCCGTGATGAAGAAACGGCATCCTATTTGAAGGAACTCGGCATCAAGGAAGAAAACATTTTCTACTTGGATATATCTAACAACTGGTGGGAATTGGAAGGGACTGTAGGCACTCCTTGTGGTCCTGATAACGAATGGTTCTACCCCCGCCATGATAATCCTTGTTCGGACCACTGCGATGTAAACTGTGATTGCGGAAGATACGTTGAAATTGGTAACGACGTTTATATGCAATACAAAAAGCTCGAAGGCGGTTATGAAGAATTAGAAAACAAAAACGTTGATACCGGTTTCGGTCTCGATAGATTGTTACTATTCCTAAACGGACTCGACGACGGCTACAAGACTGACCTTTTCGCAGGTGCCATCGCTCACTTGGAAAGCGTATCCGGAAAGAAATATGGCGTAAACGAAAACGATACTAAGGCTATGAGAATCATCGCAGACCACACAAGAACGGCTGTTATGCTCATCGGCGACGTTAACGGTATCACCCCATCCAACACCGGTGCAGGTTATATTTTGAGAAGACTTCTTCGCCGTGCAATTAGATACTGCAAGAACTTGGGAGTTTCCGCAACCGAAATGTGTGAAGTTGCAAAAATCTTCATAGAAAAGATTTACGACGAAGCATATCCGCTCCTTGTTGAAAAAGAAGATTACATTCTTGAAGAAATCACCAAGGAAATCAAGAAGTTCGAAGTAACGCTTGCAAGCGGTATGAAAGAGTTTGATAAGATTATCGCCGGCATGCAAAGAAAGAACGAGTTTATGTCCCTAAAAGACCCGAATTATGTTCCCGAAACCGAGATTTCCGGCAAACAAGCATTTAGGCTTTACGACACCTTCGGCTATCCCCTAGAGCTTACCATAGAGCTAGCAAGCGAGAAAGGATTGACGGTTGATGAAAAGGGCTTCAACGAAGCTTTCAAGGCACACCAAGAACTTTCCAAAGCCCAAGCTCAAGCAGCAAAAGGTGGCTTGACCGAAAGAAATGAAGCAACTACCAACTATCACACCGCAACTCATATTTTGCTCGCAGCACTCCGCAAAGTTCTAAAGGATGAAACGGTTATGCAAAAGGGTAGCAACATTACTACCGAAAGATTGCGTGTAGACTTTAACTTTTCACGTCCTTTGACCCCGGAAGAAATTAAGGGAGTAGAAGACGAAGTTAACGGCGTTATCGCAAAGTCAATTCCCGTTACCTGCGAAGAAATGAGCGTAGAAAAGGCTCGTGAACAAGGTGCTATCGGTGTATTCGGCGACAGATATGGTGAACTCGTAAAGGTTTATACCATTGGCGATTACAGCAAAGAAATTTGTGGCGGACCCCACGCAAGCAACACGAACGAACTTGGTTCTTTCAAGATTCAAAAGGAACAAAGCTCGTCGGCAGGAGTAAGACGTATTAAGGCCGTGTTGGTAAAATAATTCCAATTTTTAAAGAAAGCAATCGACAAGAAAACTCACTCGGAATTCCGTTGTGAGTTTTCTTTTTATGTTCAAAAGACCCATAAAGCGACCTTTTTTGAAACATCAATCGACTTTTATTGACAATTCGACCGAAAACAAAGTTTATAAATATATTGCGTGAGCACGCACATGTGTGTTATAATAGCATTTGAAATAAAAATTGGAGACAAGAAACATGGGTTTAGTGGATTTCTTCTTCAAAAGAGAACAAAACAAGCACAGAAAGAAATTGGAAGTTATAGCGGATAAAATCGAAGCGTTAGAACCTTCTTTTAGCGTGCTTACGGATGATGAACTAAAGCATAAAACGATAGAATTCAAAGAAAGACTCGCCGGTGGCGAGAAGCTAGATAATCTTTTGCCGGAAGCTTTTGCAACCGTTAGAGAAGCAGGCAAGAGAGTTCTTAACATGCGTCACTATAAAGTGCAACTTATGGGTGGTATCGTGCTTCACCAAGGAAGAATTGCAGAAATGCAAACGGGTGAAGGTAAAACTTTGGTTGCAACGCTTCCGGCATATCTTAATGCACTTACCGGAAACGGCGTACATATCGTTACCGTCAACGAATATCTAGCAAAGCGTGACGCAGAGTGGATGGGAAAAATTTATAGATTCCTAGGACTCACCGTTGGTTGCGTATATCGAGAGATGAGCAAGGAAGAAAGAAAAAAGGCGTATGAGTGCGATATAACTTATGCGACAAACTCGGAAATCGGCTTTGATTATCTCCGTGATAACATGGAAGTAGAAAAGTACAATATAGTACAAAGGGGACATAGCTTTGCAATCGTAGACGAAGTCGACTCAATCCTAATCGACGAAGCGAGAACCCCCCTTATCATTTCCGGTTCAGCTGGCAAGGTTGGCGACGAGTACGTTCAAGTAGATAGATTCGTAAAGAGACTCCGTGAGAGCGATTATGAACTTTCCGAAAAAGACAATCACGCATTTTTGACGGAAGAAGGCATAGATAAAGCCGATAGCTATTTTAGGATGGCGGAACTAAGCGGGGAAAAACAAGCTCAGCTTAGGACACACATCAACACCGCTCTTCGTGCAAACTATCTAATGCATGCAAACAAGGACTACATCGTAGAAAACGGAGAAATCGTTATTGTAGATGAATTTACCGGACGTAAGATGATAGGAAGACGTTATTCCGAAGGCCTGCACCAAGCAATAGAAGCCAAAGAAAACGTAAAAATCAAGAAGGAAAGCGTCACTATTGCGACCATTACCTTCCAAAACTATTTCCGTATGTATAAAAAACTCTCCGGCATGACGGGTACTGCGTTCACCGAAGAAGCGGAATTTAGGGGTATATATAATCTTGACGTCGTCCAAATTCCTTCCAACAGAGAAGTCATTAGAAACGACGAGCCGGATAAGGTATACGCAAAGCGTGAAGACAAAATAGAAGCGGTCATAGAAGACGTAAAAGAGTGCTATGAGTTTGGTCAACCCGTGCTGGTAGGTACGACGTCCGTTGAAGCCAGTGAAGAGCTAAGTTCACGTCTACGCAAGATGGGAATAAAGCACAACGTATTGAACGCAAAGCTCCACGCCGAAGAAGCGGAAGTTATTGCACAAGCGGGTAAGCTTAAAGCGGTTACCATTGCAACCAACATGGCAGGTCGTGGAACGGATATTTTGCTTGGCGGTAACCCCGAGTTTATGGCAAGATATCAAATGAAGAAGGAAGGCTTCGAGCCCGAGCTCATCGAAATAGCAACGGCTTTTAACGCTTTAACTGAAGAAGCGGAAATTAAAGCAAGAGAAAGATATACGGAACTTCTTACCAAGGCAAAAGAAGAGTGCCAAAAAGAAAAGGAAGAAGTACTGGAAAAGGGTGGACTACGTGTTATAGGTACCGAACGTCATGAAGCAAGACGTATCGATAACCAATTGCGTGGTCGTTCTGGTCGTCAAGGCGACAAGGGAAGCAGTTGCTTCTATATTTCTTGCGAAGACGATATAGCTAGACTTTTCGGTGGAGATAGATTGAAATCTGCTGTAGAAATGGGTGGCGGAAACATCCAAATGGGACTACTTTCTAAACTCATAGAAACCGCACAAAAGCGTTGTGAAGAAAACAACTACGCCGTTCGTAAGAGAGTTTTGGAATACGATGACGTTATGAACAAACAACGTCAACTCATATACGCAGAACGTAACGAAGTTTTGGCGGGCAAGGACGTTCACGAACAAATACTAAAGTATTTTGAGCCGATAGTAGCCGATATAGTATACAAATATCTTGACGCCGAAGGCGAAGTTAGCGATGAAAGAATAGAAATGTTCAATCGTGAACTGGAAGATACGATTTTGGAAAAGGGCACCAACCTAATCACTCACCAAGTATATGAAGATAAGAGTGACGAAAAGATAGAAGAATACGTCTATGATACCTTGGTTGAGCAATATGAAAACAAAATCAAGAAGGCGGCGGAAGAGAATATTAACTTCAAGGCAACGGAAAGAAATCTACTTCTTCGTCAAGTTGATGCACATTGGATGCAACATATTGCCGCAATGGACCAACTCCGCAAGGGTATAGGCTTGCGTGCACTCGCACAAAGAGACCCGGTTATAGAGTATCGTAGGGAAGGTATGGATATGTTTGACGAGATGATAGAAGACATCCAAAATCAAACGGCAACCCACCTTGCAAAAATCGATATAGATGCAGTAATAGAAAAGAAGAATCTTTATATCCAAGAGCTAAAACGTCACGTCACTGTACGTAATAACGACGCAAACAAGACGGTTGGCAGAAACGACCCCTGTCCTTGCGGAAGCGGAAGAAAATATAAGAATTGTTGCGGTAAATAGGCATGATAGATTTTTACGCCGAAAAGTTAAAAGTCGAAGAGCTTATTGCATCCATCAATACGTCGGCGGAAGCAATAAACGTAGTAGGGCTTGCGGAAGAGCTTGCTTCTTTGCGTGCAAAGCAGGAAGAAGAAGGCTTTTGGCTCGACGTGGAAAAGGCCAGAACGGTTAACGTACGACTTGCCGAAATAGAACGCAAAGTTTCCGTCGTAAAGAAGCTGAGAGAAGATGCAGAAGGCTGTCTTGAGCTTATGCAAATGGCGGAAGAAATGCAAGAAGAGAGCGTGCTGGAAGACGTTAACCAAACGCTAAGAGCGTTGGAGAAAGACGTCGAAAAGCTTTTCTTGGAAAGCTTAATGAAGGGCAAATATGACGCTCTCGATGCAATTTTGACATTGCATGCCGGTGCCGGTGGTACGGAAGCACAAGACTGGGTTGAGATGCTTTATCGCTTGTATAGACGCTATGCTGAGCGAGCCGGTTATTCGGTTAGCGAGATAGATTATCAAGCAGGCGACGAAGCAGGCATAAAGAGTGTAACCTTCAAGCTGGAAGGAAATAATGCATATGGGTTCCTAAAAGCAGAAAAAGGGGTACACAGACTCGTTAGAATAAGCCCGTTCGACTCCAACAAGAGAAGACACACGAGCTTTGCCAGCTTGGAAGTAATGCCGGAAATAGAGACGGATGACGAAATAAAGATAAACCCGGAAGACCTAAAGATTGATACTTGTCGTTCATCGGGTGCGGGCGGACAGCACGTCAATAAGACGGAAAGTGCCGTTAGAATTACGCATATACCAACCGGCATAGTAACGTGGTGCCAAAGCGAAAGAAGCCAAGTACAAAACAAGGAAACGGCAATGCGAATGCTAAGGAGCAAGCTAGCCGAACTAAAGGAAAGAGAGCAGATGGAAGAAGTGGCGTCCATCAAGGGAGAGATAAAGAAAATCGAGTGGGGCTCCCAAATACGCTCGTACGTGTTCTGCCCGTATACGCTCGTAAAAGACCACCGAACAGGCTACGAAAACTCTAACGTCAACGCCGTAATGGACGGGGACATAGAAGGATTCATATACGATTATTTAATAAAATCAAACGGATAAAACATTAACTTACGGAGGCATATATGTTAGACCTAAATCTTATTAGAAGCGATGCAAAAAAGGTCAGTGAAGCCCTTGCAAAAAAGGGATACGAAGTAGATTTTAGCGAACTCTTGGAATGGGACCAAGCCAGAAAGAGTGCTAAGCAAAACGTAGAATCGTTAAAGGCTCAAAGAAACAAGGTTTCTGCAGAAATACCCAAGCTCAAAAAAGCCGGTCAACCTGTAGAACACATCTTTGAAGAGATGAGAAACCTTGGTGAAGAAATTGCGTCTTGCGACAAGATGGTAGCGGAACTGGAAGAAAAGATAAACGACTTCCTACTTCGTTTGCCCAACATGCCCGACCCCGACCTAGTAGGCGGAGAAAAGGAAAACAACGTAGTCATCAAGATGGTAGGCGAAAAGCCCAACTTCGATTTTAAGGCAAAGAATCACGTAGACCTATGCACGTCTCTTGGTCTTATCGACTATGAACGTGGCGTAAAACTTTCCGGTGGCGGTTTCTGGTTGTATCGTGGACTAGGTGCTCGTTTGGAATGGGCTCTCCTTAACTTCTTCATTGATGAACACTTGAATGACGGATACGAATTTATTCTTCCCCCCCATCAACTAGGATACAACTGCGGACTTGGTGCAGGGCAATTCCCCAAGTTTAGCGAAGAAGTATACTGGCTTGACGGCGACGAAGACAGAAAGAAGAACCGTTTTATGCTTCCCACCGCAGAAACGGCACTCGTAAACGTATATGCAGGCGAAATTATGGATGAAAAGATGCTTCCCTTGAAGATATTTGCATATACTCCTTGCTATCGTAAGGAAGCAGGTTCTTATAGAAGTGAAGAGCGTGGCATGATTCGTGGACACCAATTCAACAAGGTAGAAATGGTTCAATATGCAAAGCCCGAAGAAAGCATGGTTGCTTTTGAAGAACTTCTAAACAAGGCTGCAAGCCTAGTGGAAAAACTAGGTCTTCACTTTAGAGTTTCCAAACTCGCAGCAGGCGACTGCTCTGCAAGTATGGCTCGTACCTACGATATAGAAGTATGGATTCCTTCCATGGGTATTTATAAGGAAGTTTCCAGCGTATCTAACGCAAACGATTATCAAGCACGTCGTAATAACACTCGTTATCGTGACTCCAAGACCGGCAAGCCCCAATACGTTCACACTCTTAACGGTAGCGGACTTGCAACGAGCAGAGTTATCCCCGCAATAGTAGAACAATACCAAAACGCAGACGGCTCCGTAACCGTTCCCGAAGTTTTGCGTAAGTATCTTGGCGGATTGGAAGTTATCAAATAGAAAGGTAGAAAATGGTAGGAGTAAACGGCGGAATAATCAGCGGTATCTTTAAGTTACTGGCAAAGATAATACTTGGCTTGTTCAAGTATTTTTCGCTTGCTATTTTGTATGCGGTAGGTGGCGTTATTTTATATTTAGCGACGGGATTTAATCCTTTTAGTGGCGACCTTTACTCCATCCTATACCTTGTAGGATTTGTCTTTAGCGTTCTTCTTTCTCTCCTTATTGCCACCTATGGAAAGGGCAAAAAAGGCAAGAAAGATAAAAAGTGGAAGAAGGAAAAAGGCGAAGAAGAAGCCCCGAAAAGCTTTTGGCAAAAGAGAAAGGAAAGAAAAGAACTAGCTCGTCTTCAAGCACAAGAAGAAGCGGAAGAAAGGGAAAGAGAACTTCGTGAAGAAGAGCTAAGAGAACAAGAAAGACGTCTTGAAGAGCTCCGTGCCGAAAGGATTAAGGAAGAAATAGCAAGAGAAGAAAGGCTGATAGAAGAATATCGCAGAGAGTCCGCTCGCTCGGCTTATAATCGCTACGAAGAAGTGGTTGCACCGCATCCGATTCCGCAAGAAAACAATCACTTTGAGATGCCGTATTGTGCAGAAGAGAAACCTAAACTTCAAGAAAAGGTTTCATATGAACCGGTTGTAGGAACCAAAGAAACACCGGAAATTTATATGTCTGCCGTAGAAAAGGACGTGCTCATCCACGAGTACTCCAATAGGTTTGAAGTCTATAACTTGGTAGGCGGAGAAAAGACGCTATCAAAAGTAGTATACAAGGACGAAGAGTAATGGAAGAAGCAAAAGCCAAAAGAAGATTGCTCCCAAAGAGAAGTAAGGTGCGTGCGTGGGAACTGGATGCTCTCCGTGGCCTTGCTATTCTTGGCGTCATATGGGACCACGTCATGTTCGACCTTGCATATATGTTCTATTACGAGTGGCAACTGCTTGGTGCTGATGGTTTGCTAAAGGTTGGCGACTTTGCAAGGCTGTATCAAGAAGGCATGTTGCGTGTTTTCGGATGGCCCGTTTTCGTCTTCATATTCTTCTTTGTTTCCGGCATTTGTACGACGTTCTCTCGCAATAACGCTTGGCGTGGGCTCAAGCTTGCCGTTGTTGCGGTGTGTGTTTCCGTAATAACTTACGTCATAGACGAATATATGGGAATGAGCGGAAGTTTCATCCTTTTCGGAGTGCTACATTGCCTAGCTCTTTCCATACTTTTATATTCCTTCCTTGAGTTTATTCTTAAGCTTACCGCAAGCAAGCATCCGCACTATCGCTACATTAAGGCGGGGGTATATCTAACGCTGGCGGTAGCTTTAATTATTATAAACTATACGACCAATGTCACACTTTATGACATCAACGTGCACAACGCAACAGTGCCTTCCACTTGGGCGTTCCAAGGCATGTTCGTTTATACTCGTGATTGGTGGACGGCGGACTATTTCCCGCTACTGCCGTTCTTTGGCTTCTTTATGCTTGGTGCCGGCGTTTCACCGCTTGCGTATCCCAATAAGGAAAGCCTACTTCCACGCCTTGATGGAAAATGGAACAAGTTTTTAACCATCCCCGGTAGATATTCTTTGTATATCTATCTTGCACTCCAAGTTATAGCCGTCGTTTTGCTTTGCCTAATTACTTGGATAGTAACCGGCGAAATCCCGTTTATCTAATATGAAATGTTATCTTTGCCCATCTAATTGTGGAGTAGACCGAAGCGAAAGGCTCGGTCTTTGCTTATGCGGTACGGAAATGGTAATTAATCGCATTGCTCCACATTACTATGAAGAACCCCCTATAAGCGGAAATAACGGAAGCGGAACGGTGTTTTTTGGCGGATGCGTAATGAGATGCGACTTTTGTCAAAACGCAGTAATTAGTAGGGAACCAAGGGGAAAAACTTATACGCCCAAAGCACTTGCGGAAGAGATAAAAAGGCTGGAAGGGGAAGGCGTTCATAATATCAATTTCGTTACGCCAACACAATGGAGCGACCAAATACGAAGAGCTCTTGATATATATCGTCCGAACATACCGATAGTTTATAATACGTCGGGTTATGAGAAAACGGAAGTTATAAAAGAGCTTCTTCCATACGTTGACGTATTTTTACCTGATTACAAATACGGCGACCAAAACCTGGGATTAAGGTTCTCAAAGAGAAGAAATTACCCCGAAGTCGCTCTTGATGCAATAGGGCTGATGGTTAAGGAAAAGCCCATGATATATAAGGATGGATTGCTTAAGCAAGGAGTAATAATTCGCCACCTTATACTCCCGGGATATCTTGAAAACAGCAAGACGGCTTTGGATAATTTGGTAGGGAGAGTGGGAAACGATATCACTTTAAGCTTAATGTCGCAGTTCACCCCGATGCCCAACTGCATAGAGCCGAACAGAAGGCTTAAACCAATAGAATATAAGATAGTAATCAACCACGCCTTGAAGCTGGGGCTAACGAATATTTTCACCCAAGAAATCGAGAGTGCGGAAGAAGAATATATACCCGACTTTGACGTAGAATAGCGAAATATATGAAAAATAAAACCGCTAACGAATAGCGGTTTTATTATTGATTAAGGTAAATAGTAACTTATTCTACGATTTTATTAATGCTATCTTGAATCATGCAGAACGTAACGATACCAAGGCCAACCACTTGGAGAATAAGGTAAATTAAGGCACGATCGCCTTTTGTAGCACCTTCGTGGCGGTCTAGTTTTTCGCCCATTTTATAAGCCCAGAATATACCGTAAATACCGCCGGTTATAAGAGTAAGGAAGAAAGCCATACCACCGCTAGCATTGTTATGGTCGCCGGTAATTTCCGCAACTTCGTTGGTCATTTTAATAAACCAATAAATTTCATAAATACCAAAAGTAACAATGGAAAGGATAATCGCCTTTGCAATAAAGTCGGAGGCCAAGCGG
>JAZNYA010000054.1:0-10073 GCA_045594145.1 Candidatus Stercoripulliclostridium sp.
TTGCCGTTAAGTTCGAACTTCTTGTTTTCTTCGTCCATTGCGATTGCGGTGCAACCGGATACACAGCAGGTACCCATACCACGAGCTACAACAGCTGCGTGAGAAGTCATACCACCACGAACGGTAAGAATACCTTGAGCAGCCTTCATACCTTCGATATCTTCAGGAGAAGTTTCTAGACGAACGAGAACAACCTTCTTACCTTGTGCAGCCCATGCTTTAGCATCTTCTGCGGTGAAAACGATTTGACCACATGCAGCACCGGGAGATGCGGGAAGAGCCTTACCCATGAGTTTGCCAGCCTTTAAAGCTTTAGCATCAAATTGGGGGTGAAGGAGAGTATCAAGGTTTCTGGGGTCAATCATAAGAACTGCCTTTTCTTCGCTTATCATACCTTCGTCAACAAGGTCGCAAGCAATCTTTAGAGCAGCACGTGCAGTTCTCTTACCATTACGAGTTTGGAGCATATAAAGCTTCTTATCTTGAATGGTGAATTCCATGTCTTGCATATCTCTATAGTGGTTTTCAAGAATGTCGCAAACTTTTACGAATTCATCGTAAACAGCAGGCATAACTTCTTTGAGTTGGTCGATGGGTTGGGGAGTACGAACACCAGCAACTACGTCTTCGCCTTGTGCGTTCATAAGGAATTCGCCCATGAGTTTCTTTTCGCCAGTTGCAGGGTTACGGGTAAATGCAACACCGGTACCGGAAGTTTCGCCCATGTTACCAAAAACCATTTGTTGTACGTTAACTGCGGTACCCCAGCTGTAAGGGATATCATTGTCACGACGATAAATGTTTGCACGGGGGTTGTCCCAAGAACGGAAAACAGCCTTGATAGCACCAAAGAGTTGTTCGGTAGGGTCGCTCGGGAAGTCTGCACCAATCTTTGCTTTGTATTCAGCTTTGAATTGGTTTGCTAGTTCCTTAAGGTCTTCTGCGGTAAGGTCGATATCTTGAACGATACCTTTCTTTGCCTTCATTTCATCGATGAGTTCTTCGAAGTATTTCTTACCAACTTCCATAACAACGTCGGAATACATTTGGATGAATCTTCTGTAGCAGTCCCATGCCCAACGGGGATTGCCGGATTTCTTAGCAAGAACTTCAACAACTTGTTCGTTAAGACCAAGGTTCAAAATGGTGTCCATCATGCCAGGCATGGATGCTCTAGCACCAGAACGAACGGAAACAAGAAGGGGATTTTCCATATCGCCGAACTTCATGCCGGTTATTTCTTCCATCTTCGTGATGTTTTCCATAATTTCAGCACAGATAGCGGGATTGATTTCTTTACCGTCATCATAGTACTTGGTGCACGCTTCGGTAGAAATAGTAAAGCCTTGGGGAACAGGTAGACCTATTTTGGTCATTTCTGCAAGGTTAGCACCCTTTCCGCCGAGAAGTTCGCGCATTGTGCCGTTGCCTTCTTTGAACAAGTAAACGTACTTTGTCATATTTAATCTCCTATAAAAATAGTTTTGTTTTTTGCATTTGAAATCATTATACTTTAATTTGTGCGTAAGTGCAAGCAAATTAAGAGTTTAAATATATTTATATTTATAAAAAAGTTATTTTTCGTCAAATCATGCTGTTCAAAATCTTTAAAGCTTCCAAAAGAGCGTTAAGTTTTTCCCCTATTCTTTCTCTATAAATGAGATTTAAATAGGTGAGCGACTGTATAACATCGTTTAAACTTAGCTCGAGAGTTTCCAGTTCTTCAACCGATGCGTTATAAAATCCTACCAACAAACGAGCAATTTTTAGCGGTAAATCTTCTTCCGAAACGTTTATGCCGTGTTGGGGCAAAAGAGAAACCAAAAAGTAGGTAGCATAAAGATACGGCGTCACGCTAGAATAATTAATTTCTTCCAAAACTCTAACCGCCGTAACCAGATTTTTCACTTCGCTAACTCCCGTTTCCGAAAGTTTATCCAGTGCTTCCAAAACTATTTGACTTGCCGAATATTTATTGACGTCCGTCCAAACGTTAAAAAAACTTTCTTCTACCGTACATCCCGTAACGGTATAATAATCGCCTTTCTTATGCAGTATGTATTCCCCAAAGCACAATGGCATAGTGCATTGTTTTAACTTTGACTTTGGGTTCTTAACAGAGCGAGCTTGGGCACTCAATTTCCCGCTTTCAGCGGTAAACAAGGTTATGATTCTACTTGATTCACCATAGTCTACCGACCTTAAACAAAGTGCTTGAGTTTTAATTTCCATCTTCGTCCTTTTCTTCTTGCAACCTGGAGTACAACATAAAATACCCCACGTTACCACTCTTGCGAAATGCGTCGTAAAAAAATTGTTCTACTTCTTTGCTCATACCAAAAGTATGAGCCTATTTCTTCCTTTTATACCTTATGCGTCGTCACGCTTATTATAGCCCAAATTGTTGAGTAACGATAAGTCGTCACGCCAATCTTCCTTAACCCTTACCCAAAGAGTCATAAAAATTTTATCTCCGGTCATTTCTTCCAAGTCCTGTCTTGCATAAGTGGATATGCGTTTAATCATTTCCCCTTTCTTGCCAAGAACTATCGCCTTGTGTTGTTGCTTTTGTACTATAACGTCGGCATCAATATCCAAAATACCATTATCACGATACTCGTATTTATTGATGCTTACGGCTATGCCATAGGGAATTTCCTTATCCAACAAACGAAGTGCTTTTTCACGAATTATTTCCGATGCCATAAAACGCATATTTCTATCGGTATATTGGTCTTCGGCATACATTTTTTCACCTTCCGGCATCAAAGCTTTAATTTCTTTCACCAAGGCTTCAACGTTTTTGCCACGAAGTGCAGACACCGGAACGACAGCCGTCAATCCGTCTATCTTGTTTAGCTCTATTAAAATTTCCGCAACCTTTTCCTTCATAACGTGGTCTACCTTATTGACGGCGACAACCACTTTATTGCCACTTTCCACGTTCTTTTTGATACGTTCAACGTCGTTTAAGTCAAGACCTTTTGCCGAGTCTACAACGTAAATTACAGCATCTACGCCTTCCGATGCAACCTTAACGGAGTGCATCATAAATTTACCGAGTTCATTTTTAGGAACGTGGATGCCGGGGGTATCTACGAATATAATTTGTGTGTTTTCATCGTTAAGGATACCGATTATTCTATTACGAGTCGTTTGTGGCTTCCAAGAAACTATGGAAACTTTTTCACCTATAATTTGGTTTATCAAAGTAGACTTACCGGCATTAGGTCTTCCTAAAATTACAACGTAACCGCATCTGCTGGGTTCTTCTTTTTCTTCTTCATAGTCTTCGATTCCATCACGTGTAATTCCTACGGAATTAAGAATTTCATCTTGAAGGTTTTCCATTTCCTTGCGTTCATCATCTTCTTCGTGGTCGAATCCCAAAAGATGTAATACGCCGTGAGTAACAAGGAAGCCCAGTTCTCTTTCTACGCTATGTCCATATTCGTTAGCTTGCTCGATGGCTCTATCCAAACAAATATAAATTTCGCCCAAAATGACACAATCGTTTTCCGGATTGACGTCGTCGTAATCATCAGGATTAAATGGGAAGGTGACTTCTTCGAGTGCAGGAAAACTCAAAACGTCGGTAACCTTATCTATGCCACGCTCGTCCCTATTTAGTTCTTGTATTTCTTCCCCACTAAGAAGTTCTACTTCTATTTCCACTTCTTTTGCGTTGATTTTAAAATGTTTGAATGCACCTTTTATGGCACGTTCTAAAATTTTGTCATATTGTTCTGCGTTATAAAGATTTATCATGTCCTACTCTCTTGGGTTATTGTATTGTATTCTTGCGTGATACATTGAAGGTAGCACTCTAACCAAAGTGTCTTCTATCGTCTTAAGGTCTTTAAATGTTATTCCGCATTCTTCAAATTGTCCGTGGTCGGATTTTTCTTTTATAAGTTTGTGAATAAATGCTCTAAATTTTTCAGGACTAGACAATCCTTGTATTGCTCTGGATGCAGCTTCAACGGTATCGACTATCATTATGATTGCCGAAATTTTGCTTTGCGGTTTAGGTCCGGGATAGCTGAATTCTATCTTATCAATATCGTCTTCCGTATAGGTTTGTGCCTTATACAAGAAATAGTTAACGGGAGTGGTACCGTGGTGCTCTCTTGCAACGTCGGCCAGCATTTCCGGAAGTTTTGCTTCTTTAATTAGTTCGCAACTTGCGTTAACGTGGCTAACTATCATGGAAACACTTACTTCGGGAATTAAGTCATCGTGGGGATTATAACCCTTTTGGTTTTCTATGAAATACTCTGCGTTTTTGAGTTTGCCTACGTCGTGATAATATGCACAAGCTTTTGCCAGTTGCGGACTTTCCCCTATTGCATCTGCACAAAGTTCTGCAAGATTGCCTACGGCAATACTATGATTAAACGTGCCGGGGGCTTCTTCTGCCAAACGCTTCAATAAGGGATTTTCCAAAGAACACAATTCACTTATTCTAAATACGGTATTGATTCTAAAGCAGTATTCCATCATAGGCAATACAATCATATATAGCCCTATAGTAAGAACGATTGAAAGGAAGGACCACAATCCGCTCATCAACATATCCACTACGTTAACCTTATCGGTTATAAGATTGATTAGGACGGGGATTAGTGCCGTACAAAGACCTACGAGAAGTGCTATTCCGGTAAATTTAAATCTATTGCCGGACCTATCCATATTGCTAACCAAGAAAATTGCAGAAATCATGGAAGTGATAACGGCGGCTGCGGTATCTATAACTTCGGTTTCACCGAAAACTACGATATACGCAAGGAAAAATGCTTGCGAAGTCAAAACCGTAGTTACCAGTCCTATTCTCTTATCGAGTAGCGTTGCAACTAGTAATGATGCCAAAACCAACGGTGCAATATAAACGCTAATGAAAATACTGAAAATTAGCGAAAGTGCAAACGTTATAATAATTGAAACCGACAATACGGGAATCAATTTTTTATCCCTACGCAAATCTCTGCGAACGTAAATAGAATAGAAATATAGAGTGGAAAGTACGGTTGCAATTAGACCGCTCAAAATGACAATTTGTATCCAAACTTTTGCAGTAAAGAAATCTGCAACGCTATTAAAATCATCGATTTTTGATAGTCGAAGTATGATTCCCAGCAAAAAGGAAACTCCTATTACCGACAATATTCTATACGCAATATCACGCTTGCGTCTTTCTGTTTGGGTGTCTTTCGGTTCTTTTACCGAATTAACGTTTTTCATATATACTCCTTAATGAGCACACGTCATGTTATGCGTGAAATATACTCATAGTATATACTACAAACAATAGTTTTGTCTACGTTTTTAACAAAAAAGTGTGAGCCCAAATATTCGTCTTCGTCAGAGAGAGTACTCTTGAATTTTTCTACGCTCTTTTCATACTCCTTTGCAAATAGTTCTTCGTATTGCTTTTCCGTTTCATAAACGACTTCGTTTTCCTTCACTATCTTAGCGTATACCTTGCCGATTGCAAGAGTATTTTTTCTTTCCCCGTTTGCGTTTTCAAGGTAAGGTAAAATTAAGTCCTGACCACTATTAACTTCATCACCTACTTTAACTATGCCAGTCCCGCCGTAAACCACTATTTTTGTAACGATGCCATTTTCTTTTGCTTTTATTGAAACAAAATTTTGGGTATCTATTTTTTCAACATTAGGTAACTCTTCTACAATTTCCACGTTTAACCTTCTACCATCTTTCCACAATGAAACGTAAGAAATTCCAGGTAGTTCCGCAACCGCTTTTTCTACTCTTTTTAAATTAGATTCTCGTGCAAAATTCGGTAGTTTAAGCTCATTAAAGACCGCCGTTCTAACCATCTCTTCATCCGTTCTTTTTGCTCCTATTATTTTAACTTCCGTCAAGCAAAAAGAATAGGCTATTACCACCATTATAGACACCGATACCCCTAGCCAAAAACCGACGTTTTTAATTATATTTTTAACGTTTACAATCCAACCCTTTCTCTTTATCAATTGGAATTTTTTACCATAGTTTTTAAAAATTTGTTCCAGCTTAAATTGGTCTTTTGATGATATTTTAAACTTAATACCGTCTTCCAGTACCATCACAGACGTTGTTTTAACGCTATGCTTTGATAACAAATTCAAAAGATATTCCGCTTTACCAAACGCAAAATATTCTAGTTTTTCTTCACCTATCATCTATTAACCCTAACCGAATCCACGCAACCCGTCACTAATACTTCGTCTTCATTTATCTCTTTGATAAAAAGTTTTTCGCCCAAAAGTTCTATTTTTCCATGCCTTACTCTTATGATAATTTCGTTTTCCGAGTATGACAATATGCCTTTGTGTCCTTCTATGAGAAGTTCCTTTCCGGCTATCAAAGTAATTTTATAAGCAAAGCTTTCCTTTATATAGTTCATATAAGACTTTATGTTTAGTAAGCTTTTTATATAACTAAAAAAGCACTCTTACGAGTGCCTATCTTGCATTAGATTTGTTGCGGTGGTTTTTTCTTTGTCTTTGCATTAGCATATACTGCATTATCAAAGTTTTGGTTCGACGGCGGTGCTTCCGTAAAGCGAACGTGGGCTCCTTCCCAAACGTATCTAATCTTTTTAAGTTCACCGTTACGATGCTTTGCAATATCTATTATCATATGAGATATAGGAGCTCCCTTATCTTCTTCGTTTTCACGAGATAGGAATAATACCATATCGGCGTCTTGCTCAATTGAGCCGGATTCACGAAGGTCGGAAAGTTTGGGTTCTTTGTCGTCACGTTGTTCTATGGAACGAGACATTTGTGAAAGTGCTATAACGGGGCAACCCAAATCCATAGCCATGTTCTTTAAGTTCCTACTCATTTCTGCAACGTCGTTTTGACGAGTCGAGTCACGTCCACTCTTATCATTATTCATAAGTTGCAGGTAGTCGATTATTACTAGGTCTATCTTCTTGTTTGCAGATTGACTGCGTAGTCTTCTGCATTGGGAAGATATGTATGCAGGAGATGCACCAGAGTTATAGTCAAGATATATTTGGCACTTTGATGCTTGGGAGTGTGCGTTCCAAAGTTCATCGTATTGTTCATCGTTGAATCTAGCAGAACTCAAAGCATCCATAGTGACGTCCGTATTGATTGCAAGAAGTCTTTGAACAAGGTCTTCTCTTGACATTTCCAAGCAGAACAAAGCCACGGTTGACCTTTCATTTTGATTTCTAATCATATTGGCAACAAGGTTCAACGCAAACGCCGTTTTACCTACGGAAGGACGTGCTGCAAGAATAATAAGTGAACCTGCTTGGAGTCCGTTGGTAACCTTATCGAAGATTTCATAATACGTCTTAAGTCCCTTTACAGAGTTGATATCCTTACGCATGGTAAGAAGTCTTTCGATGTATCTTTGACCGGGTTTTGCAATATGCTCTAGGCCGTTATTTACGCCAAGGCCTTTGGTTCCTAGGTCGTAAATGAGCGTTTCTGCGTTTCTTAGTGATTTTTCCGCATCATCAGATTTATACGCATCTTCTGCGATTGCGTTACCAATTCTAATGAGCGAACGCATTACCATATCACGATGCAATATGTTAAAGAAATCACGATAGTTTACAGCACTGGGCGTAATTTGGCTCAAATCGGTCAAATACTTAAGAATATCCACGTCCGCTTGGTTGGCTTTAACAAGCACGTCGTATACGGTGATAGCATCGATAGAGATGTTTTGCGAATACAACTTATGCATTGCATTAAATATCTTTCTATGCGTTGCGTTAAAGAAAAAGTTTTCTTCCATTTCCGGTATAACGGTAGACGCTACGTCGCCGTCAATAAGCATACAGCACAATAGATATTGTTCTGCTTCATTGTTGGAAGGATAACGTTTTACCGCTATTTTGTTTTCATTTGTATCGGTCATTATTTACTCCTTTTGACACTTGATATAAGCACTGCACAACCTGCTATTAACAGACTGCATACTATCGGTATCAAGTACCAAGTATATGCGTTGGGGTTTCGTTGCACTAGGGTTATAATTCTTCCCCTATTGCCATCATTCATTCTAAATTCATGTATGATGCTGAAAGCAAACTTTTCCGCATCGTTTAATTTGTATATTTGGTCGGCATCCGACGATATGGTATTAACCTTATAGGGACTACCATAATTAAAGACAAGCGATACGTCGCCTTTGCCTACGCCGTCGATTTCGCCAAGAATTCCTTCCGCTTTATTAAGCACGGTGCCTTCTGCTTGCTCGAATACCGTAGTACGTTCCGATACCGTATCCGTAAAAAACCATCCACGATAAACTTTAGCGTCGCTTGGCGAATAATCGTAACCTGTTTGACCATTAGCAAGAGCTAAACTTTCATAGTTATCATATTGAGCAATAATTGCGGAAACAAAATAGTCTTCACTCTTTTTAATGGTATATCCACGAGTTTCCCAATCTTGTTTTATGGCACTTATCGCATCCTTAGATTGCTGAGTTATCGCCATCCTTTCGGTAATGGTTGCCCTTTTTGTGAGTTTTTCTACGTTGACGTTCGCTTGAATACTATACTCATACGTTCCCGATGAATATGCAATGGAATTATAAACTATTTCCGCTTTGCACTCATACTTCTTGACGTCTTTAGGCGTAGTGGTTTCTACCGGGCATACTTCAAACGTCGTCACTCCTATTATCGCATAAGCAACGCATATAACAAGTGCTAAGACTATTAAAGTTATGCCTATTCTTTTACTCATAGAGTTACAAGTTCATCAAGGGTCTTCTTGAATTCGCTCATTGCAAAATCAAAGGGTTCTTTGCTCTTTAGGTCTACGTCTGCTATTTCTATCGTGGGCAACGGATACAAACTGCCACCGGTAGAAAGGAACTTTAGATATTTATCCAAATAACCTTCTTCCGTTAGCAACTTGTTTACGATATTAACAGCGGTGGTCAATCCGGTTGCATACTTATAAACGTAGAAAGCATTGTAGAAATGGGGTATTCTTGCCCATTCGATTTCTATGTCCTTATCATGAACTACACCGCTACCATAGTAAGCCTTGTTTAGTTCATAGTATTTGGCACTCATATTTTCAGCCGTTAAAGGACGACCTTGTTCATATTCTTCGTGTGCGTACTTTTCGAACTCTGCAAACATAGTTTGTCTAAATAGAGTGGTACGGAACATATCTAGATAATATGAGAGTAGATACTTTCTTTCATCGCCGGTCGCCGTCTTCAATAGATGCTTGAGTAGTAGTACTTCGTTAACGGTAGATGCTATTTCAGCTACAAAAATGCGATAATCTGCCTTTTCATAACATTGAGCCTTGTTAGAGTGGTAAGTATGCATTGCGTGTCCCATTTCGTGAGCTATTACGAAAACGTCATGCAACGTCTTTTGATGATTCAAAAGAACGTAAGGCGGGGCATCGTATACTCCCCATGAATATGCACCACTACGCTTATTCTTGGTTTCTTCTACGTCTATCCATCTCTCGTTATATGCTCGTTCCATTATCTTTCTATAATTTTCGCCAAGGGGCTTTAGAGCATCTAGAACCAATGCATAAGCATCTTCGTATTCATATTCTTTGTCGATATCCTTTACGATAGAAACGTACATATCGTACATATGCAGTTCTTTTAATCCAAGAGCCTTTTTGCGATATTTAACGTATTTATGGAGAGCCGGAGTGCTCTTCTTAACTGCTTTTATAAGGTTGTTATATACTTTCTTATCAATATCGTCAGCATATAAAGCACGTTGTAAAGCGCTTTTATATCCACGCAATGCGGAAAGAGTACAATCCTTTTTAACTGATGCGGAATAAGTAGCGGCTATAGTGTTAAGTGAATTACGGTAGGCTGAATAGTAATTGTCAAAGGCTCCTTTTCTGACTGATTGATCTTTATGTTGCAGAAGTACTGAATACATACCATGAGAAAGTTCCACTTCTTCGTTATCAGCCTTCACTTTATTAAACTTTAAGTCTGCGTTATCAAGCATCATAAAAATGTTTTGAAAATCACCCGTAAAGGAAGAAATTTCTGATAAGATCTTTTCTTCTTTTGCAGAAAGGATG
>JAZNYA010000055.1:0-4222 GCA_045594145.1 Candidatus Stercoripulliclostridium sp.
TAGCATCGTTTTCTTTGTCAATTGAAAGCAAAGCACCTAATAGGGCGTATTTATCATAAATATCAAGTTTAATATCCTTTAACAATGTGTTAAGAACCCTAAACTTAACAAAAGCACAAATTGAGTTGCCAAGATGTTCTAGCACGTAGGAGTGCTTTTCCGTTGGATACTCAAAGCAAATTTTGTCATATTTAACATAATTTTTTCTTGTGGTAATTAAATCATCTAAATTTATTATTCGCTCAATAGCTAAACTTATGTCATGCGAGTTTTTGAGTGAAAGTATTTCTAACGTAGCCATACCCTTTATTATATGTAACGTAGCGTTAATAATGCGAAAAGATAATTGGCAAAACTTGTGAGAGTGGGACGTTTATGGTACATTTCATGAGATAAGATGTTGGCAGGTAGCAAGCTAAAATGTAAGTCTATCAAAGATGATTTCTCCTTCTTTTATTATATAAAAAATAAAAGACGAAATATTGACTTACAACTAAAGTTATGCTACTATATATTGTGTATTTTACGAATTTTTTGGAGGAAACAATGGCTACGAACAAAGCGGACAACGACAAGAGCAAGAAACTTGCCAAAACATACGATGCTTCCGACATCGTTGTATTGGAAGGTCTTGAAGCCGTTAGACTACGCCCCGGTATGTATATTGGTACTACCGGCGTTAATGGATTACACCATCTTTTGTGGGAAATCGTAGACAACTCTGTTGACGAAGCACTTAACGGCTATGCAGATACCATACACGTCGTTTTAAATAAAGACGGTTCAATTTGCGTAGAAGATAATGGTAGGGGAATGCCCGTAGATAAGCACCCCAAGTACAAAAAGAGCGGTGTAGAACTTATTTTTACGCAACTACACGCAGGCGGTAAATTCGATAATAAAGAATATGAATTCTCAGGCGGTTTGCATGGTGTTGGTGCTGCCGTTGTTAATGCGTTATCAAATTGGCTGGAAGTAGAAGTTTGTAGAGATAAAAAGATTTATGTACAACGCTATCAAAAGATAGTTTCTCCACGTAAGGTTCAAAGCGGTATTCCGCAAGGCGACCTTGAGTGTATAGGCTCTACTAAAAAACGTGGTACTAAAATTACTTTTAAGCCCGATGAAACGGTTTTTGAAACGGTTGAATTTAATCACGATACTATTTCCAAGCGTCTTAGAGAATTGGCATATTTGACAAAAGGCGTCACTTTCACCTTTACCGATATGCAAAAGGTAGACGAGAACGGCGAACCTAAGTTTGAAAGTTACTTCTTTAAGGGCGGAATAGTGGACTTTGTTAAGAGCGTTAACGAACATAATAATAAGCGTTCGGAAAAGGTTATTTACGTAGAAGCAAAGAATCCGGAAAACAAATTCCAAGTTCAAGTTGCTATCCAATATACCGATAAGCCAGAAGATGAAATCATATCATACGTAAACAATATACCTACGCACGAAGGCGGTACGCACGAGACGGGCTTTAAGCTTGCTTTCACGAAGGCACTTAACGAGTTCGTAAAGAAGAACAATCTTCTTAAGGCAAAAGATGTTCCGCCGTCGGGAGACGATTATCGTGACGGTATGACGGCAGTGGTTAGCGTTAGAATGCAAAATATGCAATTCGAAGGTCAAACCAAAACTAAATTAGGTAATCCGGAAGTTAAAGGATGGGTTGATAGTTTGGTTTATGAACAACTTAGTTTGTTCTTTGCCGAAAAGAAGAATAAAGATTTGGGCACTATGATTTTTAAAATCGGCGTAAATACGTCGAAGATGCGTAGTGAAGAAAAGAAGTTTAAGGAAGCTATTCGTTCCAAGAATTCCATGACCGGCCAAGTGCTAGCCGGCAAACTATCTTCTTGTTCCGGACGTGATTATAGTCGTAACGAACTATTCATCGTAGAAGGTGATTCTGCAGGTGGTTCGGCAAAGCAAGGTCGTGATCCAAAATTCCAAGCAGTACTACCACTACGTGGTAAACCGCTTAACACCATGAAGAGTCATAGAACGGCAATACTTCAAAACGAAGAAATTCAAACTATTATATACGCATTGGGTACGGATTTCGATAAGAGTTTTGATATTAAGAACTTGAAATACGACAAAATCATTATTCTTGCGGATGCCGACCACGATGGCGAGCATATTAGATGTTTGTTGCTTACGTTCTTCTATCAACACATGCGTCCTTTGATTGAAGAAGGACACGTATATCTTGGTATGCCACCGCTTTATAAAGTAGAGCAAAAGAAAACGGGCTTCAAGAAATATGCGTATAACGACAACGAATTGGAAAAGATACTTTCTGAAGTAAAAGGGGCATATCATTTGCAACGTTATAAAGGTCTAGGTGAAATGAACTATGACCAATTGCGTGATACTACCCTAAAACCCGGAAGCAGAACGCTTACCAGGGTTAAAATAGATGATTTTGAGTCTGCATCAAAGATGGTTTCTTTGTGGATGGGTGACGACACTAACGCAAGACAAACCTACATTAATGAAAATGCAAACTTCAATAAGGTTGATACCTTTAAAACCAAATTTGGGGGTTAAAGATGGCAAGAGCAAAAGGAACGCAATTAACCTTAAACTTAGAGAACAACGTACTGGAAAGGTCTATTGAATCGGTTATGCCGGAATCTATGATGATTTATTCCGAGCATATCATTTTGGATAGGTCTTTGCCTAGAGTAGAAGACGGATTAAAGCCTGTTCAACGTAGAATACTTTACACCATGCATAATTTGAAGATGGGCCCGCAAAGCGAGTATAAGAAAAGTGCCCGTATCGTTGGTGATTGCATGGGTAAATATCACCCGCACGGTGACAGCTCAATATATGGTGCTATGGTAAGAATGGCACAAGATTTCAGTATGCGTATGCCCCTTGTAGACGGTCAAGGTAACTTTGGTACGGCAATGGGCGATGGTCCTGCAGCAATGCGTTATACCGAAGCAAGACTGGAAGCATTGACTATGGAACTTTTACGAGATATAGACAAAAATACTGTATCTTGGTCCAAAAACTTTGACGACACGCTCGATGAACCGGATATCCTTCCCGGAAGATTTCCCAATCTTTTGGTAAATGGTGCGACCGGTATAGCGATAGGCTTTTCCATGAACATACCGCCACATAATCTTACGGAAGTAATAGATGGTTGTATTGCTCTCATAGACGAGCCGAAGATGAAACTGGACGAACTATTAACTATCATCAAGGGACCGGACTTCCCTGCCGGTGGATTTATACTTGGTGGGCAAGATTTATATAATATCTATTCCACCGGACAAGGAAAAGTAGTCGTTCGTGGTAGAGCGGAAATAGAAAACGAAGGTTCATCACAAAATATAATCATAACCGAAGTTCCGTGGGGCATAAATCCCAAAGATAAGATTATTAAACGCATATATGAGCTTCGTGAAAAGAATAAAGAGTTATATGGCAACGTCGTGGACGTTTTTGATGAATCCGACGGTACCGGATTGCGTATAGTAGTTAAACTCAAGAAAGGTGAAGATGCAGTAAGAGTATTGGACGGACTTTATAAGAATACTGACCTTCAATGTAATTTCCCCGTTAATATGGTAGCGATAGCAGATGGTAAGCCACGTCAACTAGGTCTTATTCCGATGCTAAAGTACTATTTGAATTACCAAAAGAGCGTTATTTATAAGCGTAGCAAGTTCGATTTGGGCGTAGCTGAAAAAAGAGCGGAAGTACTGGAAGGTTACCGTATTATAATGCCCAATATTGATGAAGTAATTGCCATTATTCGTGGGGCGTCTACTAGGGCGGAAGCAAAGAGCAAACTCCGTGAAAGATTTACTTTATCCGAAGCACAAGCGGAAGCAATACTTAGTTTGCAACTTGGTAACATCAATAAACTTGACGTTAAGAAGTTTGAAAGCGAACTTGAAGAACTCAATAAGCAAATATCCGAACTTACCAAAATTATCGCAAGCGATAGAGAACAATTTAAGGTTGTCAAAAAAGAGCTACAAGAAATTAGAGATAAGTATAAATGCAAGCGTTTGACGACTATTGTTAATAGCTTAGAAGACCTTGACGTTAAGCCACAAGTTTTCGACCCGACCAAACGCACTAATAAGCGTTGTATAGTTACTTTGAGTGATTCAGGAAACGTAAAAGTACTTTCAACACGTAATTTCATTTCTGCAAATCGTGACGTTGAGTCAAGTGGTATTGATGGATT
>JAZNYA010000056.1:0-12320 GCA_045594145.1 Candidatus Stercoripulliclostridium sp.
GCCATGACTTTTAGCGAAGTAATGTTAAATATTGGGTATGTTCTACTTGCTTTGGTTGCCCTTATGTTTATGGTTGTAGTGCACGAACTTGGCCATTACGTAGCAGGCAAAATTTTGGGCTTTAAAATTTTAGAGTTCAGCATTGGTTTTGGTCCTAAAATTTTTAAGCACGTAAACAAAAAGACAGGGGAAATATTCAGTATACGTCCTTTCCCACTTGGTGGTTTTTGCCAATTTGAAGGCGAAGATGAAGAAGGAAACGAAAGTCCCACGGCGTTTAATAATCAAGCTCCCTGGAAGCGTCTTATAGTATTATTTTCCGGTGCGTTTATGAATCTCGTTTCGGGATGGCTCATAATAGTAATTTTCTTTACCGCATACGGACAAGTTTTACCGCAAGTTGCTAACGTTTACGATACTTCTAAAAACGTTGACGTACTGGAAGAAGGCGACGTATTTCTTAGAGTGGACGGCAAGCAAGTTAACGTACTCATGCCCGAACACGCAACGGAAGTTTTCCAAGACCTAGGCGATAGCGTAGAAGTTGTTGTACTAAGGGGAAAGGAAAGAATTAAGCTTACGTTAGCTAAAGGCGATTACGTTCTCGGAGAATACTTGGAAGACGGCACGTTTAAGCCAAGCATAAACGAAGAAACGGGAGAAGTGGAAACAAAGTATGGTTTTGGGTTCTCGTCTTATGCAGCCCCGAATAAACTTCCTTTCCATCTTTCACTCGGAAGGTCGTTTGGCTTCATGTTCTTCTTGGTATTTGAAATTCTAGCAATACTCGGTTCGCTTGTTACAGGAAAACTCCCAATGAGCAACGTAGGCGGACCGGTTACCACAATAACCGTCATGAAAGATGCTGTTTCCGGTGGTTTTGCGGTAATTTCTTACGTGGTTTGCATAGTTTCCGCAAACCTTGCCGTCATGAATCTATTGCCACTCCCCGCACTCGATGGCTCTAGGATGGTGTTCACTCTAATAGAGTGGATATTCCATAAGCCGGTACCGAGAAAGGTGGAAGCAATTATCCACACTGTAGGCATGGTACTATTGTTTGGGTTTGCAATATTTGCGGACGTATTCCAATTTTTGAGTTAAAAGGACAATTATGACTAAAAGCGTAATGGTTAAAAACGTTCAAATAGGTGGTGGTGCACCGGTATCGATTCAATCGATGACCGACACTTTAACGAGCAATTTTGACCAAACTTTTGGTAGAATTATGGAGCTTTATAATGCCGGATGTCAACTCGTTAGAGTTTCTGTGCCGGATGACGACTCCGTCAAGAGCCTAAAGAGATTGGTTTTGGAAAGTCCAATCCCCGTAATAGCGGACGTACATTACGACTATAAGATTGCTTTAAAGTGCATAGAAGCAGGCGTACATAAATTAAGAGTAAATCCCGGCAATCTAAAGAAAGAAGGAGTAAAGGAAGTTGCTCGTCTTGCGGTGGAAAGGGGTGTGCCTATTAGGGTTGGCGTAAACCAAGGCTCTCAAGGAGTTAAACTTAGCCCTACGGCACTAGCCGAATTATGTCTTGATACCGCTAAACTAATGGAAGATGCCGGCACCGACCAATTAGTGCTCGCCGTAAAGAGTTCTAGCGTAGAAGAAACGGTAAAGGCATATAGGCATCTTAAAACTTTAACCGAGTATCCCTTGCACGTTGGACTCACAGAGTCCGGTACCGAGCGACTTGGCGTTACCAAATCGGCTATTGCAATCGGATCGCTTCTTCTTGACGGCATAGGCGATACGCTCAGAGTTTCTCTTACTGCGAGTCCCATTAGAGAAGTGGAAGAAGGGTATAAGATACTAAGAGCCGTAGGTTTAGATAAAAATTTTGTGGAAGTAATAGCCTGTCCCACTTGCTCTAGGACTTGTATTCAGGTGGAAAAATACGCAAAAGAAATAGAAAAAATGACGGAAAACATTAGAAAACCCCTAAAAATCGCAGTTATGGGTTGCACGGTTAACGGCATAGGCGAGAGCAAAGGTGCTAATTTTGGGGTATGTGGCGGTAAGGATAAATCGGTTATCATTAAAGATGGAGAAATATATAAAACCGTAGCCAACGAATGCGTTTTTGATGAAATAACCGCCCTGGTGGAGAAGTACGATGTTAAATAGAAATAGCGACGAGTTCAGCATACAATTTAATGAAGGATTGATGGAAAACGAGAGAATTTTTAAGCTCTCGAAGGCTATATTGGATGCAAACGACGAGCTAGTGGTACAACTTCTTGTTAATGCCGATGATTACGACAAATTTTTGAACGATGATTTGCGTAAAAAAGTCAATTCCGTTGTAAAATCGATAATTCCGGAAGGAATAATTTTCCACGTCGTATATAAAAAGACGGAAACTACGGAAAGATACGTCACTCAAAACGTATACGAGTTCTTTAACGAACATAGTTCGTTAATTTATAATAAAATCAAAGGTGCTAAAATCGGAATTGAAATCAATTATGGTGCGGTATCCGTAAAGATGGGCGTCACTCCGGATATGTATGGCTATCTTTTGGAGTGCAAATATGGTGAGCAACTTGCCGAATATTTGGAAGAACGCATCATGGAAGAAGTGGAAGTAGAGTTTTATAGATTGCAAGGAAAGGACGACGTAACCAAGCAAGGCCTTATTAAAATTCGTTCTCCTAAAACCGTTCGCTCGGAAAATAGACTTGCAAGCGTAAGGGTAAACCTTAACGTAATTGGTGCAATCGCCATGCAACCTACGTACATAATCGATGCAATCAAGAGCGAGCGTAGCAGTATAACTCTTTGCGGAAAGGTCGTGGAAATTAATAAACTTACGTCGAAAGCGGGAAAAGAGTTCTTTAAAGCAACAATCGACGACACTACCGCAAGCGTAAACGTGCTTTTGTTCCCACGTTTTCCAAAGAACGTCCAAGATATAGAAGCTTACATGCTGGTGGACTCGGAAGTCGCCGTTGAAGGCGAACTTAAAATGGACGAAAGAAGTGGCTCTTACGTTCTTTTTGCACGAAAGTTTGCCCTTTGTAACATAGATTATTCATCTATTTCCCTAGATGTCGTATATAACGAATGCCCCGAGTACTATGAAAAGATTATTCCGGAAAAATATATAGAAAGCGAACAAAGCGTGCTTTTTGCACCCAGCGGTGATTTGCCCGATATATTAAAGGGTAAAATTGTCGTTTTCGACCTAGAAACCACCGGACTTTCGGCAAGCACTTGTAAGATTATAGAAATAGGGGCCGTTTTGATGGAAGACGGCATTATCAAGGAGACTTTCTCAACGTTAATTAATCCCAAAGAGCATATTCCCGAGCAAGCATCAGCTGTTAATAATATTTACGATAAAGACGTTGTAGATGCTCCTGAATTTAAGGACGTAGTAGGCGACTTTTATAAATTTGCAAATGGAGCCACGCTTTGCGGGCATAACGTTGGATTTGACGTAGGCTTTTTGACCTACCATGCAAAGAAGGAGTTTTATAACTTTGATAACCCAACTCTAGATACTCTCGATATGGCGAAACGCATCTTCCAAAGAGAGCGTCGTAACAGCTTGGGCGACCTATGTAAAGAGCTGGGAATAGAGCTGGAAAATGCTCATAGGGCACTTTTTGACACAATTGCTACAGCTAAACTTCTCAAAAAACTCGCATATCTTTCAAAGTAGTGCTATTGACAAAATAGTATATTTAAGTTAATATACTATTGTAATGAAAAAAATCCTTGCGACGTGCGTTTTAATATTCCTTTTACTAGGGTGCATATGTGCCTTATTTGCTTGCACGCCGAACGATACCCAAACTCCCACTTCAAATTACATAATTTCATTTAACACTAATGGCGGTACCCCGGTTAAGAGTATCACTTTAAAGTCGGGTTCCGGGTTGGCGTTGCCGGAAGCTCCCACAAAAGAAGGCTACGTTTTTACCGGCTGGTTTTTGGATAACGATTGTAAAAGAGAAGTCAACGTTGCTCTCTTTAGAGTGGTTAGCAATACTACGATTTTTGCAGGCTGGGAAAGCGTTTTAACTTATAAACACCATATCGACGTGGATGGAATAGAGCATGGTAGTGTGAAAATTACGTCGCTTGAAGAAGCTCGTGCTTCCTATGGTACGGAAGTTATAGTGTCGCTAATTCCAGATTACGGATATCAATTCGTGGAAGGCACGCTAAAAGCAAACGACGTTCCGCTCGATAAAAAGGATGATGGAAGTTATTCCTTCATAATGCCGGCAAGCCACGTAACAATCACTTGTGTTTTCGATTTATCCCCAATCAGCGTTTCTTTGATAGGTAATTTCAGCGATGGAACCATCGTTCTTTCCACAAGTTCCGCTCGTCCCGGCGAATACGTTTCCGTCCAAGCGATTCCGGATTACGGTTATAGATTGACCGAACTTTATCTAATTAACACTGCAAACGCATCGGAAGACTCTAAAATTTCTATTTTAAACTCGGGGGCTTTCTATATGGGTTCATCGCCTGCATACGTCGGTGGTAAGTTTGAAAAAATAGATTTTTCTAACGAATACAAAATCGACGTAGATACTACGGAAGGTGGTATCGTGGAAGTGGACAGAGACGCAAGCCCGGCAGGACTTTTTGTGGGCGTTAAAGTAACTGCTAACGAAGGATATAAGCTTGCCAATTTCGTTGTTTCCGGCGAAGGCTGGATGAACATTGTATCAACCGACCGTAACGGATTCATTATGCCGGAAAGCAACGTTAAAATTACCGCTGTATTTAGAGAAATATCGGCAAGTGATAGTAGTTATGATTTGGAGATTAATACCCCTACAAACGGCGAAATAACGCTTTTAAATCCTAAAAATCAATATAAAGAAGGGGAGAAGATAGCTCTTGACGTATCCGCAAACGAAGGATATGCATTAAAGAATCTTTACGTAAACGGCGTAAGCATAGTGGGTAGTTCTTTCACGATGCCAAATGCCAACGCAACCGTTACGGCAGAATTCGTAAAAAAGGGCTATGCAATAGGTGTCGTTGCGTATAACTGTGACGTTATATTATCGCAAAGCAGTGCATACGAGAACGACGTTGTATATTTTGAAATCGTCGAGCATGAAGGATATAAAACCATACCTAACGGAATAATGTTAAACGGCAAGAGTTTGGTGGGCAAAAGCTTCATAATGCCGGCAAATGACGTCGAACTTAGTGTTACGGCTCTCCAAGCCGGTTCTCTCCACGCAATAAACGTAGGTTCGTTTAGCGGGGGAAGTATTACCCCTTCGCAAGATACTGCAACCATGTATACGACGATTAAACTCGAAGTAAATGCGGACGAAGGTTATAGACTAAAGCCCGATTCTTTGGAGTTAACTTACCTAAGACAAGGCGTTTTACAAACGAACACGTTATACGGCGATAGCTTTATTATGCCTGATACCGACGTAACCATAAGTGCAGAGTTCGAAAAAATATATAACGTTGTAGGAACGGATGACGGAAACGTAGCATTTTATCCCGATAAAGCAAATATTGGGCTAGGCGACGTGGTAACTTTCGATATAGTAACACACGGCGACGTGATTATTGGTAGCGTAAAGGCGGTTATAAAATTCGGTGCATATACGGAAACGTTAAACGCAACGGGAACTTTTGAGTTGACGAGTGAAAAGCTTGTTACTGCCGGAAGCAATCCTACGCTTAGCGTAGAACTAGAAAGTTCTAAGATTACGAGCGTAGAAAAAGCCTTTTCCGTAAGTGTGCAAGGCGTTCCCGGTGGCAAGGTTACGCTACTTTCAAACGGTTATAAAATCCCTTATGGTACTATTGTAAGATTAGGTGTGGAAGAATACGACGGTTACGTTTTGGAAAGTATCTATCTTAATACGAACAAAGGTGATAGTTACCCAATTAGCGATACTTTTATTATGCCCGATGCTACCGTTACTATAGTGCCTACCTTCAAAGAAGGTATAAAGAGCGGATTTAGTCTTGGTGCACAGTATGCAAAGCACGTGGAAGGTTTCCGTAGGGCAGGATTTAAGGTAGTTTATTTCAGAGAAAAATACCAGCTACTCCAAGCTTATCCGGACTTAGAAAACCATCCGTTTACCAACTATTTGGTAGGTGCTGTTAAAGTTGATGCACCGGTTGGGCACGATTTTTACGTTTTGGAAGTAAACGACGTGGAGAAAGTCAACCCAATTGCATATTTTGCTCACGAATTTATCGCTACTAAACTTGGATTACAAAAGAACGAAATTAAAGTTTTAATCAATTATAATTACGTGGTTCTCTCTGTACGTGGAAACCCGGAAGAAGACTTTTACGTTTATAAAAACGGCGTAACTCGTACGAATAATCACGTTTTATACGAGCGTAAAGACGGCACTTACGGCGTATACGCATACGTTGGTGATGGCGACTACGTGGAAATAATGGCAGAATATAATGGGCGTAGTATAAGCTATCTGGCAAGCGGTGCTTTTGATAACCCCAAGGCTATAAAGGGCGTAAATCTTTCAAATCTTAGAGAAATTGACGATTATGCACTAGAAAACACGTCGATTTCATACCTTGATATCAAGAACGTGGAAAAACTTGGCGTTGGCGTATTTAGGGGATGTAACAACCTAAAGGGCTTTACCGCACCAAGCTATAATAACAATTATGGAGTTATAAGGGGAGTTTTATTTGCAAAAACCAAAAACGTTAGCGTTGCGACCTTATATCGCTATCCTTCGGCACTGGTTGGTATTGATGATAGTTACTCTATTCCTTCGCAAACCACCGCAATTGCTCCATATGCGTTTGAAGGTAGCAATCTAAAGATAGTAAGCTATGGCGGAGCATTAACCGAAATTGGTGACTTTGCCTTCCTTAACTCATCTCTAGAGAGCTTAAAATACACGTCTGCAATGGCGATTGAAGGCGTTGTGGATTTCTCTACCGGCAACGTAGGAAAGAGTAGCGTAGCGGTCTTAGGAAGTGGTGTGTTTAGCGGTTGCAAAGGTATTAACACTTTCCATCTTGATACCGTTACGGAAATTGGCGAAGGAGCTATCGAATGGGATGGTGTAAGCAACGTTGTTATAAATCTTCCTAAAAACGATGGAATCGGCGTAGTAAAGGCAAATGGAAACCCAATAGCAATAATAGGTGAACAACAAACCGGTGAGCTTTGCATTAATGCTCCGAGTAAATTAAAGAATTTATATGAAATTAATGCAATATGGTCTAAATATCTAACCTACTTCATTTTTTAATAGCATAGCATTATTTTAATTTTAAGAGCATATCCTTTACCGGATATGCTCTTTTTTTATTGTTAAAAATAGACAAAAAGGGCGGTTATACCCAAAAATTCGAGCATATAAATAATTTAAAATGGAGATACACGTGTTAATAGTTACAAAGAAAAGAACGTTATTTACTTTTATCATTGTGTTAATAATTGCTGCTGTAACCCTTGTATCGCTTGCGTTTGGCGGTGTTATAGGGGCCAGTGCAAAGGAAAAGCGTCTAATTCCCATCTATTCGGTAGCGGTAGACGATGGCAGGATTGCACTCACTTTTGATTGTGCTTGGGGGTCGACTAAAACAAGGCGAATAATGGATGAAGTGGAAAAATACGGCTATAAATGTACTTTTTTCGCAACGGGATTTTGGATTGATGAAAATCAAGAGCTTGTAAAAGAAATATTCAGTCGTGGCCATCAAATAGGTAATCACAGCGAAAATCATCCGCATTTGAGCAAGGTTGATGCCGAGACGCTAGGTAAAGAAATAGACCTTGTAAGTGCAAAAATAGAAGCTTTGACGGGTGAGAAAACTACCTGTTTTCGTGCTCCGTTTGGGGAATACGACAATAGGCTGATGTCTGCCCTTAAAGAAAGGAACACTCATTGCATCCAATGGAGTATTGATAGCTTGGATTGGAAGGGTATTGGTGGTAAAGAAATAACGGAAAGAGTGGTAAATAGGCTAAAAAGCGGTGATATCGTGCTTTTTCACAACGATAGCGACCATGTGTTAGATGCCTTACCGTTCGTTCTTGTGGCAGTAAAAAATAAAGGTCTTAATGCGGTAAGAGTGGATGAATTAATCTATTTTGAAGACTATACCGTAGATGGACAAGGAAAACAAATCAAAAATGCTTAAATTACGTTAAGGAGTAATGTATATGGAAAACATAATGGAAAATAATATAGTATCGCTTTCCGGTAAAATATGTGAAACACCCGTTTTTTCTCACCAAGTGTTTGGCGAAGGATTTTATGAAACAAAAATGGAAATAGAAAGACTTTCCACCCAAAAAGACGTTATACCCGTTACAATATCGGAAAGACTAATTCAAGAAGTAGACCTAGAAAAAGGCGACTATTTGACGCTGGAAGGGCAGTTTAGGAGCTATAACAAGATAATTGATGGCAAATCTAAGCTGATGCTCACCGTTTTCGTAAGGGAGTGCACGGATAATCCCGGGCAAGAAAATGAAAATACGATAGAACTCACCGGTTACGTTTGCAAACCACCCGTATATCGCACGACTCCGTTTAAGAGAGAAATTGCAGACGTCCTTATCGCTGTAAATAGGGCTTATAATAAGTCGGATTATATTCCGTGTATTGCTTGGGGAAGAAACGCAAGGTTTGCTTCCAGGCTGGAAGTAGGCGATAAAGTCGAGCTTGTTGGTAGAATTCAGTCACGAGAATACCAAAAGGTGTTGGAAGACGGCGAAACGGAAGTTAGGGTTGCGTATGAAATTAGCGTAAGCAGAATAGGATATTCGGAAGAAGAATAAAAAAGTCGTTACAAATTGGCGTTTATATGGTATAATAACTATATGGAAAAGGTATTTGAAAATTTAAACGCAATTTTAGCAAATATTAACGACGTTTCCGCTAAGGCGGGAATTGATGCCGGTGCCATAGAAATAATCGGTGCAAGCAAATTCCGTACTATAGAAACTTTGCGAGAACTTGCAAAGGATGGTAGGGTTAGCGTCTTTGGAGAAAACAAAGTACAAGAGTTCAATTCTAAATACGATGAAAATTTAACTTGGGATATAATTGGACAGCTCCAAACGAACAAAGTAAAATACGTCGTAGGTAAGGTGAGATATATTTCCAGTTTGGATAGAATTTCTCTCGCCGAAGAAATTGAGAAAGTTGCAACCAAAAGAGACGTCGTGCAAAAGTGTTTGGTGGAAGTAAACTCCGGCGAAGAAGAGTGCAAGGGTGGTCTTAGCGTAAACGAAGTGGAAGAATTTTTGGAAAAATTAAAAGTCTTTTCTCACGTTAAAGTTTGTGGAATTATGGCAGTTGCTCCGCAAGGAATAGGGGCGGAAGAACTTAAAAAATGCTTCCTAAAAGTGCGTGAAAAATTTGATGAGTTAAAGAAAATTTATCCCGATTTTAGCGTTCTTTCCATGGGTATGTCGGAAGATTATTTGCTTGCCATAGAGTGTGGCTCAAACCAAGTCAGACTGGGTAGAATTTTGTTTGGCGACCGTCCTTAGTATTATAAAATACGCACTAAATTAGAATAATGACATATATCAAAACATTGAAAAATGGTGAAATTCAAGCGAAAAAGCCCAAAGACAGCAAATTGACCCCATATGATGCTTTTGTTGCCAAAAAGCGTCCTTCTACTACTCCGTATAGGCAAAAAGTAACCATTACTTCACCAAAAAACTTTACTGACGCCGAAAAAATCGTAGACGAATTGCAGTCTAAAAACGGCGTCATTTTTGACCTTAAAAATCTTTCTCCGGTAGATAGGCAAAGGATGTTGGATTTTTTGTGTGGTGCTGTTTATTCCGTTAAGGCAACCCTAAAAAGAATTGATGACGACAAGTACCTTATTACGCCCAAAGGGATGAGTATTCTTTCCCAAATAGAGTGACCGCCATTTGCTTAATGTAGCGTAAAGGCTTGCAAATTACTTATGTAAATTATATAATATACGCATGGAAAAACTAAATTTAACTCAAAAATTCAAAAGTCTTTTTGATGCACCTAAGAAAAAATTGGCGATTTGGTTTCTAATCGATTTTATTTTTATAGGTGTTTGGCTTGCAATCGACTTGCTCACTAAAGAGTTCGTTTATGGTCCTATTGCATCGGGAGAACCCGATATCATCATTTGGAAAGGCGTTCTAAGACTTACTTCCGTAGAAAATACGGGGGCATCTTTTGGTATTTTTGAAGGCAAAACGGATATTTTAGGCATTATTTCCATTTTTACCATAGTTCTTATGGGTATTGTTATGGTTTTCACTATCAAAAATCGTAACGGTTTCTATCGCTCTGCTCTCATTTTACTCATTGCAGGTGGTATTGGCAACGTAGTCGACCGCTTTACGCTCGGATACGTTCGTGATTGGGTATATTTTGAACTAATAGATTTTGCAGTCTTCAATCTTGCCGATACGGGACTTACCGTTGGTTGCGTACTTTTGGTAATTTACGTTATTTTCTTCTATAAACCCGTTGAAAAGGCAAAAAAATAGGCATGGAAACTAGAATTTTTATAATTTCAAGCGAAGATAAAGGTGAAAGATTAGACACCTTTTTGTCGCTTTCCATAGATTCCGTTACACGTAGTCGCATTAAAAACGCAATAGAAAAAGGACTTGTTAAGGTTAACGGAAAAGAGCAAACGAAGAGTGGCTATTCTCTTAAGGCTGGTGACGAAGTAGAAATCGCATTTGAAGAAGTAACGCCACTTACCGCCGTCGCTCAAGATTTGCCTATTGATATTTTATATCAAGACGAAGATTTTTTGGTTATAAACAAAGCTCAAGGTATGGTAACTCATCCGGCTACCGGTTCACCTGATGGAACGCTGGTTAACGCATTGCTTTATCACGTAAAAGATTTGAGTGGAATTAACGGCGTGCTTCGCCCGGGCATCGTGCACAGGCTGGATAAGGATACGTCCGGACTTATTATGGTTGCAAAAAATGATTTTGCACATCTTTCTCTTAGCAAGCAAATTGCGGAAAAATCGGCAAAAAGGTATTATATTGCTCTCGTTGACGGCAATATCAAGGAAGATGAAGGCGTAATTGAGCAACCGATTGCTCGTCATAAGACGGATAGAAAGAAAATGTGTGTAGACAAGGAAGGTAGATACGCTAAAACGTCCTATAAGGTAATAGAGCGATTCCAAAAATACACGCTAGTCGAATATGAACTTTTTACGGGCAGAACGCATCAAATTAGAGTGCACTCCACGTTTAAACATCATCCGGTAGTAGGTGATGCAACGTATGGTGGAAGCAATAAATTCGGGTTAAGTGGACAACTGCTCCATGCTTTTAGGCTCGTTTTAACCCATCCACGCACTAATGAAGTTATGACTTTTGAGTGTGAAATTCCCGAGTATTTTAAAACAGTTTTGGATAAATTAAGAAAATCGCTTGCATAACACGTGTGCGTGTGCTATTATATACACGCTGAACGGCAATTACTTAGGAGTGGTGAAAGCCGCTCCTAAATTATTTTGGAGTGAGTATGCAATTCGAATTATCAATTCAAGAAAGAGCGGAAGAAGTAATAATTCCTGTTGTGGAAAAGCTTGGCTACGAAGTCGTAGAAATCAAATTCCAACGTGTAGGTAAGAAGAACACTCTTACCGTTTTCGTGCATAAAAAAGGTGGAATAACTTTGGATGACTGCATCATAGTTAACGACGCTCTCGACCTTCCCCTTGAAAGTGCGGATATTACTAACGGAGTTGCATATGACCTTAACGTATCTTCTCCCGGCCTAGACCGACCGATAGTAACGGATAAGGATTATGCCAGGAACCAAGGAGAGATGGTAGAAGCCATATATCTTAAGCCCGTAGGTAAAGTTAAGAAGATAGTGGGAGAATTGGTAGGTCACGACGACGATAACATAATACTTATTCCCGTTGGCAAAGATAAGGAAACGTTGGTTCCCAAAGACACCGTAAAAGTTTTACAACCTTATATTGATATGAAGGGCGTAAAGAACGCAAAAATCTAAAAAAGCCACAAAATAGCGAAAAAATTAAAATTTAATATATTACAACTTAATAAGGAGAACATCCAAAATGAAAAACAAAGAACTATTTTTAGCCCTTGAAGAAATGGCAAGAGCCTACAAACTCGAAGAATCTCTTTTGATAGAGTCCTTGGAAAAAGGTTTGGCAGCTGCTTTCAAAAAAGAAACCAGCGAAGCACGTGCAGTAGCAGTTAAAATGAATCCTTTAACTTATACTATCGAATTCTTTGCATATCAAACCGTTGTTGAAGGCGAGCCCCTAACCGATAGCGAACTTTCTCTTGAAGAAGCTCGTGACA
>JAZNYA010000057.1:0-8103 GCA_045594145.1 Candidatus Stercoripulliclostridium sp.
GACTTCGTATATCTCGGCAACGGCCAAATAGCCGTCGTATACGAAGACAGCACCAAACACGAAGACATCAAGTTCACCGTCATCGACCTTAAAGACGTTATCAAATAACTATTCTAATACGTTAACCTAAAATAAAACGGAGCCAAAGCTCCGTTTTTTGTTTTATGCTTTCTTTTTGAAAATGCCTTTTATCTTTGCTTTAGCATCATTTGATAATTTGCTAACAGCATCTATCCAAGATTGCGGAATATATTTTATTGCAAAATAGAGTCCTACAAAAATGCCTATTCCGCCGACGGAAATGGGAAGTGCCAGTATTAACATATCTAGATTGTACGTGTCGCATAAACCAAACATCGTTCTTGTGAAAGACAAGAAGAAACATGCTACAAAGAACAACGTTAGAACGGAAATAAGTACTATGCGAAGCTTGGTGAAAGGCATGCAAAGTTTTACGATATGTGCTAGCCCTATCGCTACCGTTACTATTACGCATACGGTAGAAATTTGTTCGCTTGTTAAAGTTAATGCAGGAGCTGCAAGGTATACCGTTAATACGGAAATCACTATCGCTATAGCACACGGCAATGCGTTCCTTATTACCGTAGGCATAAACTTGCCCTTTACTATTTCCCTATTCGGTTCAAGAGCGAGTATAAATGCAGGCGGTCCTATCGTAATGTATCCTACAAGAGTCAAATTCTTAGGAACAAAGGGTAAATCTGCAGAAAGTATCATGAATATGAAGGCAAACGCACAATTATATAAGGTTTTAATTAAGAATAGTGCAGCACTTCTTTGCAAGTTGTTTATGCACCTTCTACCTTCTGCAACAACCTTGGGCATGCTTGCAAAATTGTCGTCCAAAAGTACGAGTTTACTTACGTTCTTGCTTGCATCCGAACCACTGGCTACTGCTATGGAACAATCCGCTTCACGAAGTGCAAGTACGTCGTTTACGCCGTCACCCGTCATGCCTACAACGTGACCTTTGCTCTTCAATGCCTTTACTAACATCAATTTTTGGTCGGGAGAAACTCTGCCGAATATCGTATATTTTTCTGCGGCATCATATACCATTTCTTCCGTGGTAAGCGTACTTGCATCAACGTAATTTTCCGCATCGGTTAATCCGGCTCTGGCAGCAACACTCTTTACGGTAACGGGGTTATCACCGGATATAATCTTAATGGTAACGCCTTGTGCCCTAAAGAATTCCAAAGTATCTTTGGCTTCTGCTCTAATTTTATCGGAAATAAGCACTAAGCCAAGTAACGTAAGCCCTTCGGGAAGAGCATTATCTACCATTTGTGAAGTGCCTTTTGCTACTGCAATAACACGCATACCATTTGCAGAGTATCCTTCTATTTCCGCCCTTAGCTCGTCGTCCATATCCTTAAATATAAACTCGGTTGCACCCATTAAGTAGGAGCCGTCTTCTACATTTATACCACTATACTTTCTAGCAGAGCTAAAGGGTACGATGGAAAGAGCAGTTTCATAATCCGATATTTCTGCGGTAAAATCGCTTATTGCAAGTGCCGTAGGATTGGTGTCGCCAATGTTCTTTACGAGCGATGCTAAGGCAATCGTCATTTCTTCTTCCGTAGCACCCTTTTCCACAAGCCTTGTTACTTCCATTTTGCCTTCCGTAATCGTTCCGGTTTTATCCAAGCAAAGAACGTCTACACGAGCAAGAATTTCCGAACAATAAAGGTCTTGAGCCAGTGCGTTATGGCGAGAAAGTTTTACAACGGATACGCAGAAAACAGCGGACGTCAAAGCGACCAATCCACTAGGTATCATGCCTATTAGGGTTCCCATAACCGTTAATACGGTATCATTAAGTTCGTTTTGTTGAGCAAGATACTTAACGCAGAAAAGTGCTACGCCAAGTGGTACGAGTATGATACTCATAATCTTTATGAACTTAGTTAAAGCACCGGCTATTTCGCTGTTTTGAGCCTTTAATTTTTTGGCTCCCATTGTAATTTTGGTTGCGTAATTTTCTACGCCGACGTGTATTACCTTGCTTACTGCCGTTCCACTAATTACGAAGCTACCGCTAAGTAGCTCGTCTCCAATTTCCTTCGTTACTGGGTCAGATTCGCCGGTTATTAGGGATTCGTTTACTTCGAGAGAGCCTTCTATTACAACGGCATCGGCACAAATTTGGCTACCCGCAGAAAGTTCTATGCAGTCGTCCATAACGATATCTTTTAAAGCGATGTTCACCTTTTCTCCATTACGGATAGCAACGACTTTTGGTGCACTTAGGAGAGAAAGTTTATCGATAGTTCGCTTAGCTTTTAATTCTTGGAATATGCCTATGAACAAGTTCGCTACTACGACGACCAAAAAGCCGAAATTCGAGAGTCCATCCATATTCTTCGGCACAAAGAATAATAAAATTACGCTTATTGCGACAAAAAGAAGGTTAAAGAAAGTTATAAAATTAGTGCGAAGTATTTGTGCAACAGACTTAGTTTTGACGTTTTGCTCGCCGTTAACCTTGCCTTCCTTTATGCGTTCTTGCACTTCCACGTTGGTTAACCCTAAAATTTTAGTTTCATTGGTTTCCATATTTCTGTCCTTCATAAAGTAATATGCTATTATTATATCACACGTGTACGCTAGGTGCAATATTTAATTTTCATATTGAATTTATATATACTAGGTGATATAATAAAACTAATAATTAACGTTTTGTGGAGAGAAACATGAAAAAATCATTTGCAAAAAGATTTTCACTTACTATTGTGGTAATTATGATTGCTCTTACTATAACGCTTTGTACCGTAGGCATCACCGCTAAAAGAGAGCCTAAACGTGCAATCGTTATAGTTACTGCTTTTCTTTCCGGCGGTCTATATCTAAACAATCCGGACGGCACGCAATCTCAGCTTTGGGACCCGCTACCCAACTATGAAGATTTCCCCGTGCAAGAAGTTATGCATCCAGAAAACGGCCTTGTGCTTAGCGAAGAATTAATCAACAAAGCAATTAAAAGCGTGGGCGGATTCACGGGTTTATTGAACACACTAATTGGAGAAGAAAGCATTTTCAATAATCTTAAAGTAGATATTCTCACCGGTAAATCCATCAAAGACATTTCTCCCGCCAACCCCGATTCTCCCAACAGACTAAAATACGGTGCGATAAACTGCTACAAGGAAACGTACGATGAAATGCTCGCTGAGTATAGCGACATAGCAGAAGTTGTAGTCTTCAATTACGACTGGCGTCTCGATAACGAAGATAACGCTAAACTCCTAGAAGAATTCATAAACGAACGTGATTATGATGAAGTAGTATTAACGAGTCATAGCATGGGCGGTAACGTTGTAAGCCTATATCTACAAAAACCGGAAAATCGTGAAAAAGTAGTGCTTTATACCCCATATTCGCCGGCGACTCTCGGTGCAGTTGATGCTCTCGTATATCTGGAAGACCCCGGTAGACTCGTTAATGGCATCGACCTAGGCGACTTAAGTGCAATAGTAAACGTAGAAAGCATCGTCAGCGACGTTGCAAAACCCTTCTTAAGAAGCCTTGTTAGCATGTATCAACTCCTTCCTTCTCCCTACCTTATGACTAGTGGACAATATCCTCACGCCGGCGACGACTACATGATAACCGTAGACGGCGACCCCATAACCACCAAGGAAGAACTTATAGAATTCTATAAATCCCGCCCCTACTCCAAAATAGACGGCGATTGGATTTATCCCCTACAAGTTGAAGAAAACGGCAAAACCAGGCTAGAAAACTACTGGGAAAACTCCAGAGTTATGATTGACGGAGTTTCCACACATACTACCAATCTCATTAATACCGTATACTTTATAGGTGTTGGTCAAAATGGTGCTGAAGGAGCAAACTTTGTAACCAACGAAGATGGCGAAGTCGTGCTCGATACCGTACGCTATACTACGGAAGGCGATAACATGGTACTAAAATACTCCGCAACTTGCGGTAACGACCCAAGTGCAGATAACGTAGTACAAATAAGCAACGGTCACTTGAACGTAGGCGTCAATTTCAAAGCACTGCTAATGGAACGCACGTTTGAAGAAATTGATAAGATTTGGAGATAACGATTTTAACAAAAAAAAGAGCCGATTTAATCGGCTCTTTTTAATACCTATTTATTATATGCTTTCCAAAAATTCTCTTACTTCTTTTTTGTAACCATCGGTATCTTGGAATATCGCTTGTGCGTGTCCGGCTCCGTCTACTATAAATAGTTTCTTTTCTGCGGTACAACTTTCATAGCAAGCACTCGTCATATAATAGGGAGTAAACATATCTTTTGCTCCGTGGATAAACAACGTGGGAATGCTACTTTCTGCTACTGCTTTTACCGCACTATCACGGAAACCTACTTTGGCAAATTGCTTGGAAAAATATTCTGCTACGTAAAGTATCGGGAAGGGAGAAAGGTGATATATTTGCTTTATTTGATATACAAACACGTCCCAAGGCTTGCTGTATGCACTATCGCTTATTATGCCCTTTACTTCTTTTCCTAGTTCCTTTGATGCTAGTAGTGCTGCTACTGCACCGACATCTATACCGTGAACGATAATTTCGCCGTCACCTACAAGTTCGTTAACTTTTTCCACCCATACTTTTAGGTCTTCTGCTTCCTTTTTACCAAAAGTGACGTGCTTACCACCGCTTTCTGCTTGTCCCCTATTGGTTACTACTAATACGTTATATCCGTTTTCCATATAGAAAGGAACGATGGATGCAAAACATTGAACGCCACTCGTTAGATAGCCGGGCAAACATATAACGGTCTTTTTAGCATCTTCTACTTTATAGAATCTACCAAACAGTCTTGCGTCGTCTACGCTGGTTATAGATTCCCAAGAAAAAGACGTGCCTTTCAATGCTTTATAGGAATCTGCACGGAATTCATTAAAATCGCTTAGGTGCGGACCCAAAGCACCTACGTATGGGCTTTGTTCCAATTTATCCAAGCTTTCTTTTCTATGACAAAGGTCCTTAAAGGTAAGATATCCGCAAAGGAAGAAGACTGCGATTATTATACCGCAGGCGATAACCAAACATCCTATTGCTAAACCTACTATTTCTGGTATAGTCATATAATATGCTCCTAAAACTACGTTTTATAGCCTAATTATAACCCCAACTCTCATTTTTGTAAAGTATTTTATCTTGAAGATAAGTTTCGCCTATGTTATAATATCAATATAAAGCACATAAGGAGCTATTATGAATCTTTACGTAATGACGGATATTCACCTTTATTCCAAACGCAATTGGCTAGCCGACCCATATAAATGGGAAAGAAAGGCCACCCAAATGCAAATGCGAGAATCGGAAGATATCATACGCGAAGCCTTCGATATTATTTTAAAAGACCCCGATACTAATACCGTATTAATCACCGGAGACCTTACCGATAATGGTGAGATAAATTCACATGAAGATTTATTAAAGATACTCCAAGAATATACCGAAAAAGGTTTACGTATTTTGCTCACCACTTCCACCCACGACTATGCGGAATTAAAGAAAACAAAATTCAGTAAACCCGACCAAAACAAAGGACTCTCCTACGGCTACGACGAAAATTACGAGTATAAACGCTTTTTACCTTGTGCAAAAAGGGAAGACCTTCGTTCTTGGTACGCCCCTTATAGCCTAGATAACGCTATTTCTATACACCACGAAAGCATGTCGTACGTTTGCGACCTTGATGAAAAACATCGCCTTATAGCAATAAACGACGACTATATTGCAAACCAAAAAAACAACCAACGTGGCTTAAACAGCGAACAACTCGAGTGGATTTTATCCGCTATACATAAAGCAAAAGAAGATGGCAAAACCATAGTTTGTTTTACCCACCATCCCATACTCGTGCCCAGCCCGGTCTATAAGCTAATAGGAGCAAGAGACATAATTGCAGACAATGTTAATCTTGCCAACCTTCTTGCCGATTCAGGCGTTAATTTCATTTTTACCGGGCACTCTCATATTCACGATATAGAATACCATAAGAGCGAAAATGGTAACCTAATATACGATATTTCTACAGGAGCTCTCGTAGGTTCCCCACCACTCATGCGTAAGGTTAATTTCCTAGAAGACGGCTCCTTGGACGTTAAAACGATAAAGATAGAAAGCCTTTCCAGATTCGACCTTAACAGCAAAACTCTGCCCGAGTATTGTAGGGAAGGATTCTTCGGCATGATAGAAGATATGGTAAAAGAAATGAGCGGAGACATGATAAATTTCGCAATCTACGCAAACTCCATTTCTATTCGCCCTTGGACCGTATATCAATATTGGTGGATATTTAAGGCCGTAGGCATCTTCCTAAACAAGCTAACGGTCGGAACTGTATACAAGTGGTGCAAAAAAGAAAGCCGTCTTACTCCCGAACAAGTTAAACCTATTAAAGACGAGAAGGTTGTTCCCATCATATTAAAGCTCGTAGAAAAACTATATGCCGGCAATGCAGACGTCAGCCCCAATAACCCTGAGTTCAACGTAATTATGGGAACCGTTGCAATTCTCGACGACCTAATTGATACTCTTGGACTCAACCTTAAAAAGATGATAGGTTTCTCGTCGGTAAAAGAAATAGTCGAACCGCTCGTATTTAATAACGGAATAGACGACTACGATGCAGTGCTTTCCCCCTACTCCGAACCCGACAAAAAAGCAAAACTGCCCGAATTCAAGTCCAATAAGGGCGTTGGCATCATTGTTTCCTTAATCATAGGCATACTTTTAACGCTTCCCATCCTTTTGCCCGGCGGACTTGTTCTTGCCTTATTAATCTTTTTGCGTGGTAAATTTAATCCTTATAAAAACTATAAGAAGGTACTTCCGCCAAGGGTGCAAAAATAGATTTAACAGCATAAACAATCGGAAAACGTCGTAAAGTGCGACGTTTCTTTTTTATTTTATACTTATAAAATAACTTGACTATCTCGTGTGAGTACTCTATAATATATGTATGCGTGCACTCGCACGTGTAATAATTAATTAACGAATTTACTAACGGAGGTTTTTCAATGAGCAGAAAAATGACTATTGATGGTAATACCGCTGCATCGTACGTTGCTTATGCATTTAGCGAAGTAGCTGCTATCTACCCCATCACCCCTTCTTCTCCTATGGCAGAAGTTGGTGACGAATGGTCAGCCCAAGGCGTTAAAAACATGTTCGGTCAACCCCTAAAGCTTGCTGAGCTTCAATCCGAAGCTGGTGCAGCTGGTGCAGTTCACGGTGCTCTTTGTGCCGGTGCTCTTACCACCACTTATACCGCATCCCAAGGCTTGCTCCTTATGATTCCCAACATGTACAAAATCGCTGGTGAACTTATGCCTTGCGTATTCCACGTTTCCGCTAGAGCACTTGCAGCTCATGCGTTGAACATCTTCGGTGACCACGCTGACGTTATGGCTTGCCGTCAAACCGGTTTCGCTATGCTTTCTTCCAACAGCGTTCAAGAAGCCCAAGACCTTGCTCTAGTAGCTCACCTTGCTACCCTAGAAGCAAAAGTTCCCTTCCTACACTTCTTCGACGGTTTCCGTACTTCTCACGAAGTAAGCAAGATTGATGCTATCGATTACGAAGACATGAAGGCTCTTGTTGATATGAAATATATCGAAGATTTCCGCGCTCGTGCTCTTAACCCCGAACACCCCATCCAAAAAGGTACCGCACAAAACGCAGATATCTACTTCCAAAACAGAGAAGCTTGCAACAAGTACTATCAAGCAGTTCCCGCTATCGTTACCAAGTACATGGAAAAGGTTAGCGCTCTAACCGGCAGAAGCTACCACCTATTCGACTACGTTGGTGCTTCCGATGCTGAAAAGGTTATCGTTATGATGGGTTCCGGTGCAGAAGCTGCAGAAGAAACCGTTAACTACCTAACCGCAAAGGGTCAAAAAGTTGGTCTACTAAAGGTAAGACTATATCGTCCCTTTGATACCGAAGCTTTTGCTAAAGCTATTCCTACAACTGCTAAGTACATTACCGTTCTTGACAGAACCAAGGAAGCTGGCTCCATCGGCGAACCTCTTTACCTTGACGTTGTTGCTGCTCTTAAGGGCA
>JAZNYA010000058.1:0-3292 GCA_045594145.1 Candidatus Stercoripulliclostridium sp.
AGTCGTCGTTTATCTGTTTTTACCACAACCATCGTCGCTCTTTAGAGCATAAATAAAAAGACAATCCTAGGATTGTCTTTTTTGGCAGGAGTAGTAAGAATCGAACTTACGTCAAGGGGGTCAGAGTCCCTTGTGTTGCCATTACACCATACTCCATTAAAAAAGGCACAAGTGCCTTTTGTTTTTGTTATTTATCTGCGTTGATGATTGCTTCGATGAGAGCGTCTGCATCGTAGCCGTGTACTGCTGCTGCTTGCTCGATGCTTTCCATTCTGGAGCAGGGGCAATGTAGGCAATGCATGCCAAATTTTTCTACTAGTAGGGTTGCTACTGCTTCGGGATTCTTTGCGTTATCCAATACTTCGCCTATAACGGTACTCTTGGTTATCATAGTATATTCTCCTTTTTTGTGGTTTATCATTAAATATTATATACCTTAAAACGCAAACTCGCAACTATTTTAATTTGCTTTTAGTAGTGTTTGTGTGTATAATATCAGTATGGATGAAAGAAGTAAAGTAATGCGAAAGATTATGGGTTGCGTCCGTAGGGCGATTAACGACTACGATATGATTCAAGATGGAGACCACATCGCCGTAGGGCTCAGCGGTGGTAAGGATAGCTTGGTGCTACTTACCGCTCTCGCTATGCTTAGGAGATTTTCTCCCAATCCCTTTAGGCTTTCCGCAATACGTGTCGATATGGGCTTCAAGGACACCAGCAAAGAAGAAGCTGAAGCACTCGCCAAATATTGTGAAGATTTGGGCGTGGATTATTACGTGGAAAAAACGGATATTGCAGAAATCATATTCGACGTAAGAAAGGAAGATAATCCCTGTTCGCTTTGCTCCAAAATGCGTCGTGGAGCACTCAATACAAAGTGTAACGAAATAGGGGCAAATAAGCTCGCTTTAGGCCATAACGCCGACGACGTAACGGAAACCTTCCTTTTGTCTTTCATATATGAAGGCAGACTTTCCACCTTCCAGCCTACAGGTTATATGAGCAGAACCAATATGACGCTCATCCGTCCGCTCATTTATTGCCCGGAAGGTGATATTAAGGGCGTTACGGCAAGACTAAACTTACCACTAGTCCATAACCCTTGTCCCATGGACCACACGAGCCAAAGAGAGTATATGAAGAATCTTTGCTCCACCATCACTAAGGATATTCCTTTTGCTAAAGATAGGATGTTTTCTGCAATAACTCATCCCGAAAGATATAATCTTTTCCCGCCGAGAGTGACCGATAAAAATGAAGATTAACGTAAAAGAAAAATTAAAAAGAACGCTAAACTTGTTCTTAACCTTTTTTAGAATAGGTGCTTTTACCTTTGGCGGTGGATACGCCATGGTAGGCCTAATTCATAAAGAAATGGTGGAGAAGAAAAAGTGGATTAGCGACGAAGAAATGCTGGACGTAATAGCAATAGCGGAGTCTACGCCCGGTGTTATTGCCCTTAATACCGCTACTTACGTAGGGGCAAAGGTCGCTGGCGTCTTGGGTGCTTTTGTTGCAAGCATTTCCGTTATGCTCCCGTCTGTAATTATCATTACGGCAATTTCTTTTGCAATAGAAGAATTCGGCAATAACAAGTACGTAAAGTGGGCTTTCCTTGGCATAAGAAGTGCGGTTGCCGCCCTAATATTAAACGCTGCTATAAAGCTTAGTAAGAACAACGAAAAGAGTTGGGTTTGCTATTCCGTCATGGGTGTTGCGTTGGTGCTTGCGGTACTTTCTACCTTCGAAATTATTAAGCTGGATATGGTCTTCATAATCCTTGGTGCAGCGTTGTTCGGCATCATTTGGGGTATAGCTACAAGAAAGATTAAACCCGAGAAAAAGGCTACCGAAACGGAAGTTACGGATGCCGAAAAAGTGGAAATTTCGGAAGAAGTTGGAGCGGAACCGCCAACTGAAGTTCACGAAGAAAATACGGAAGAAGGGGGAGAAGAATAATGCCTGTTTGCCTAGATTTATTCCTTTCCTTCCTTAAAATCGGTCTATTTACCATAGGTGGCGGATACGCCATGATTCCGCTTATTTCCGATACTGCAATCGGTAAGGGCTGGATAACGGAAGAGCTACTCATAGACTTTATTGCTATTGCAGAATCCACTCCCGGACCTTTTGCCGTTAACGTTGCTACTTTCATAGGATTAGACGTTGGCGGAGCACTCGGTGTATTTTCTGCAGTAATGGGACTTCTTCTTCCCAGCATCTGCATAATGCTTACTATATACTATCTTTCCAAGAAGATGCTCAGCAACGTTCACGTTCAAGATGCGTTTAGGATGATTCGCCCTACCGTTACGGCACTAATAGTTGCAGCATTCTTATCCGTACTTTATGCAACCGTTGCCGTTGAAGGTGAAGGCGGAGAAACTTCATTTAATTGGTTTGGTTTAGTTTGGTTTGCCGTTTGCTTCTTCCTTACTTTTAAACCCAAAGTAAACAGTGAAAAGTATCCCAAGCTAACCCCATACCTTACGGTTATGAATAAAATAAAATTGCACCCTATACTTCTCATAATTCTTTCTGCGGGTGTAGGCATATTATTCTACGGATTCGTGCTTTAACGCTACAACGTAATTCGAACTCGACTCACAAGAGTCGAGTTTTCTTTTATAAAAAAAGGATAACGATTTCGTTATCCTTTTGCTTTATGAACGCTCGCTCGTTACGCCATTAGCATTATGCAAATTGGTATTGTTACGCAAGAAAGTATAGTTGATATCATTACTTCTTTTGCTGCAAGTCCGGTATCCTTGTCTGCCATGGAAACGAACATCATGGTGTTGGTAGCAATGGGCATTGCACCTATGGCTACTAGGTTAAGGCGTATGGGCTCGATGTCCATGAAAGTGGACATAAGTAGCATAACGAGTAGTCCAAGGATGGGGTAGAGTATGAGCTTTATGCCGGAAGCAATGTATACACGATAATCTAGGAACAATTCCTTTAAGTTCATCTCTGCAAGCTTTATGCCAAGTAGCGTCATGGAAAGGGGACCTACTGCGTTAGCGAAAAGGCTAAACACGTTGGCAATACCGGTAAGGTTAAAGCGTTGGAAGTTGATGTTGAATATAAATAGCGGTAGTGCAATTATGAAAGAAAGCGTAGGGGGATTGAAGATTGCTTTCTTAAGGCTAATGTACTTTTTATCGCCGGTAATTGCGTAATTGCCGACCGTCCAGCAGAGAAGGTTAAAGATTACGCAAGAGCAAGATGCATAAAGAATAAGCTCGTGTCTGCCGGGGGCAAGGAGTTGCAAGAAGGGGATGCACAT
>JAZNYA010000059.1:0-11361 GCA_045594145.1 Candidatus Stercoripulliclostridium sp.
CTTATGGTCCATAGAAGAAACCATGGGAACAACAGTCTTGCCATCGGTAAACGAAAGAACGCTTATTTCGGGGCCGGTAAGGAATTCTTCTATTACTACTCTAGAACCACTTTCACCGAATATTTTGCCTTCCATCATGGAGTTAACCGCATCAACGGCTTCAACCATATTGTTTGCAATTATAACACCCTTGCCTAAAGCAAGTCCGTCTGCCTTAATAACTATAGGCATATCGCAACTCTTTAGGTATTCAAGAGCAAGCAATCTATCGGTAAAAATTTCATACTTTGCCGTGGGGATGCCGTATTTTTTCATCATGTCCTTACTAAAAGCTTTGCTTCCTTCTATGATAGCAGCTTTCTTTTCCGGACCAAAACAAGCTATACCCTTTGCCGTTAGTGCATCAACACATCCTAGGCATAGCGGGTCATCGGGGGTGACTATCGCATAATCAATGCCCGTGTTAACCGCAAATTCTACTATACCTTCAACGTCGGTTGCCTTTATATTTACGCAGATGGCTTCGCCTTCCATACCGCCGTTACCGGGGCAAGCATAAATTTCTTCGACGTCTTTATTCCTTCTTATTGCTTTAATGACAGCGTGTTCTCTACCACCGCCACCTACGACTAATATTTTCATATTCGCTCTCCGTATGTTTTTTACCATCAAAGATGGTAATGTTTTTAGTGGTGGAATAATCTCATGCCGGTAAAGCACATTACCATGCCATGACGATTACATGCTTCTATTACTAGGTCGTCACGAATTGAGCCACCGGGTTCAACAACGTAAGATACACCGCTCTTAGCTGCCTTATCGATATTGTCGCTAAACGGGAAGAAGGCATCGGAAGCAAGGGTTACGCCCTTTACGGAAGCAAGATATGCATCCTTTTCTTCTCTCGTAAAACGAGCGGGGCGAACTTTAAAGTACTTTTGCCATACGTCGTCGCCTAGTACGTCAACGTAGTCTACGTCGCTAAGATATAGGTCGATAATGTTGTTCATATCCGGTCTACCTACGCCGTCTGCAAATTCAAGATTTAATACTCTGTCGCTTTGACGAAGTATCCAAAGGTCTGCCTTTTGAGCTGCAAGGCGGGTGCAGTGAATACGAGATTGTTGACCTGCTCCTACGCCGATTGCTTGTCCGTCCATAGCAAAGCATACGCTGTTGGATTGGGTATACTTAAGGGTGATGAGAGCAATTATCATATCGATAATCTTTTCTTCGGGAAGGTCCTTATTTTCGGTTACAACGTTTTGTAGAAGTTCCCTATTAATCTTAAAGTTGTTTCTTCCTTGCTCGAAAGTGATACCGAATACGTCCTTGGTTTCTTGTACTTCGGGAACGTAATCGGGGTCGATTTTAACGATGTTATAGTTACCCTTTCTCTTGGTTTTGAGTATTGAAAGTGCTTCATCGGTGTATCCGGGAGCGATAACGCCGTCGCTAACTTCACGTTCGATTATCTTAGCGGTGGTAACGTCGCAAACGTCGCTAAGAGCAATCCAATCGCCAAAGCTACTCATTCTATCAGTTCCCCTAGCTCTAGCATAAGCACATGCAAGGGGGCTTTCATCTAGGCCTTCGATATCGTCTACGAAGCATGCCTTCTTTAGTTTTGCACTAAGGGGCTTGCCTACTGCTGCAGAAGTGGGAGATACGTGTTTGAAAGAAGTTGCACATACCATGCCGGTTGCTTCTTTTACTTCCTTTACAAGTTGCCATGAGTTAAAAGCATCTAGGAAGTTGATGTATCCAGGACGGCCCGATAAAATTTCGATGGGTAGGTCGGAACCATTTTTCATATAAATTTTAGCGGGTTTTTGGTTAGGGTTACAGCCGTACTTTAATTCAAATTCTTTCATTTTATATCTCCTTATTTATTCTTGTTGATGAGTCTGTTTTCTTCTTCGCCGGTTGCTAAATCAACGTACTTAACGTAAAGTGAAATCTTGTTGTTTTCGTTAAGGTTTGCCCATAGGTTATTGGTGAAAGCATCTATATCATTATTGATTAACACTCTTTCCGGTTCACCTTGGAAGGTGGGGATGGGGTTGCCATCGCAAACGTAGGTGTGAATAAAGTGACCTAGTCCGTTTAGGGGGCTAAAAGAATAGGTGTAGCGGTTGCAAGCACTACCCACTGCGTCAGCAGACTTTAGGATGCTCATTTCATAAGTAAAATCGCCATCCTTAAAGGTAATCATACCGCTAATTCTGGGAGTAAGATTGGGTGCATCAGGCTCGAATTCTCTGCTTTCTAGTGCACACTTGAAGCACTTTCCGTTTTGGAGACCTTCATAGATAGTGTCGGTTTGGTCGCCGTTGGTGACTATAAGCTTGTTTTCATATCTTCTTATAGCGGCATAAATGATAAGGCTGGGGTCTTCTACTTTGCTTGCATCAAAGGGTTCGGTAAATACTTCACCGTTCTTTTCGGTAAAAATGCGGTTACGAGAGTTGGCACTTCTTCCCATAATGAAGTATGCACTAACTGCCTTTTTGCCGTCTTCCGTTTTACCTAGGACTATACCCCTACCAACGTACGCATTGTCTTTAATGAGTTCGCCTATGTCGTGAATTTTGTAGATATCCATAACTGTCTCCTTATTTGTTTTCTAATATTTTTTTGCTTATTTTTTCAACTGATAAGGGTAAAATCTTCCACTCTGCTTCTTCCATTACCCTTTTTTGTAATATTTCCGGCGTATCCCCGTCTTTAATTTCAACGGCTTTTTGCATTATTATTTCTCCGCCATCCGGAATTTCATTTACGAAATGTACGGTTGCTCCCGTCACTTTTACGCCGTAACCGAGAGCGGCTTCATGAACACGGAGCCCATAGAATCCTTGACCGCAAAAAGAAGGTATCAAGGACGGATGAACGTTAATGATACGCTTATCGTATTTTGCGGTAAAACGCTCGCTTAATATGGACATAAAGCCGGCAAGAACTATAAGCTCTATGCCTTTTCCTTCTATCAAAGCGATTATCTTATCTTCAAAGTCTTGTTGGTTTAAGCATTCCTTCTTTAGAACCACAGCACTTTCTATTCCGTTTTGTTTTGCTCTTTCTAACGCATAAGCGTTAGCGTTATTAGAAACGACCAGAATAATTTTACCGCTGGATAAAACGCCACTCTTTTCTGCGTCTATAAGTGCTTGAAGATTGGTTCCGCCACCGGAAACCAAAACGGCTATTTTAGTTTTCACCACTCTTTTTCTCCTTTACGATAAGCTTGAGTGCAGGGAATAACATTGCACCCAAAGAGTTTCCTAAAATTATGGTCCAAATATAACCTAGTCCAACGGCACTCCATTCTCCTGCAACCGCAAAGTATCCCATATCCGCTATGCTGTGTTCAAAGCCGGAAAGAATAAATACGGGAATACAAAATACTATGCCGACTATCGTATTTTTCTCTCTATAGAGAGAAACAGCGATGTACATTAATATTCCGCAGAATATAGCTCTTATGAGTGCACTAACAAAGCCTTGGGAAAGCTTTGCACTAACAACCGTTATTGCCTTTTCTTGCAAATTGGGAAGAGCAAGCCCTAACAATGCACCAAAAGCCATCATTGCAAGCGTATTGCCCAAAAGTCCAAGGAGCAAAGTGCTTATTTCACTTTTGCCGTGAGCGTTAACTATAAAGCCGATTTTTCCGGTAAAAAGGTTGTATCCTTTATAGCAAATGGTAAGAAGTGCAACGGAGAACATGATTGCACCAACGTACTTGTTGTCGCAAGCAAGATATACGGCACAACCGATGCTTATCATAGCCCCTGCCAAAAAACCATAAATTATATCTTTCAAAACACTTTTTATCATTAGTAAATTTCCCTATTTAATGGTTATTTTATTTTCGCTCTTTACGATTTCGCCTAGTAGATATGCGTCTTCGCCATTTGCCTTCAAAATTTCAAGTGCTACGTCGGCATCTTCTTTTGCTACAACGATACTCATACCTACGCCCATATTGAAGGTGTTGAACATATCTCTTTCATCAATACCGCCAACTTTTTGGATGAGCTTGAAGATTGGAAGTATTCTTACGGCACTCTTTTCTATTACAGCACCTAGTCCATCCGGGATAGAACGTGGAATATTTTCATAGAATCCACCGCCGGTTATGTGGGAAATACCTTTAACCTTAACCTTTTCCATCAAAGCAAGCACTGCTTTAACGTAAATTCTGGTGGGAGTTAATAGCGTTTCACCTAGTCCCTTTCCACCTAGTTCTTCTTTATAGCCGTTAAGGTCTTTGTTTTCTACGTCGAACACCTTTCTTACGAGAGAGAAACCATTGGAGTGAACGCCGGATGAAGGAAGTGCGATAATAACGTCGCCTTCTGCCATGTTTTCTTTTCTAATGACGTTTGCTTTATCTACAATACCTACTGCAAAGCCTGCAAGGTCGTATTCATCAATGGGATAAAAACCGGGCATTTCTGCCGTTTCGCCACCTATAAGTTCTGCTCCGGATTGTACGCAACCTTCCGCAATACCTTCTACTATAGATGCGATTTTTTCGGGAACGTTCTTTCCGCAAGCAATGTAATCCAGGAAGAATAAGGGTTTAGCTCCACAGCAAATGACGTCGTTAACGCTCATTGCAACGCAGTCGATACCTACGGTGTTGTGCTTATCTAGCAAGAATGCAAGTTTTAACTTAGTGCCTACGCCATCGGTGCCGGAAACCAAAACGGGATTTTTATATCCGCTAAGGTCCAGCTCAAACAAACCGCCAAAACCACCTATGTCGCTTGATTTGGAAGTAACGATGGTTCTTGCAATGTGCTTCTTCATTAGTTCAACGGCCTTGTATCCTGCGGTAATATCAACGCCTGCTTCTGCATATGCTATCGATTTAGATTGTTCGTTCATAGTATATCTCCTTATTTTTCTTTTCCATTCCAACAATAAGTGCAAAGCTTGCACTCATCAATGCCTATTGCCTTAACAAGTCCTTCTAGAGATTGGAATTCGAGCGTGCTAAAATGCATGTTTTTGCAAATTGCTTCTCTCATCTTTTTGCCCCTTTCGGTCTTGGAGTCGGCATATTCTTCCAGGTGCTTAAATCCTTCTTCCCCTTCTAGCTCGAATATCGTCCTTCTGGTTATGAGTTCCATATCCGAAGTAGCACGGGAGAAATTAAGATACTTACATCCGTACATGATAGGCGGACAAGCCGAGCGAATATGAACGCTCTTTGCTCCGTGTTCATATAAAAAGTCTACCGTTTCACGGAGTTGGGTTCCCCTAACTATAGAATCGTCTACGAACAATAAGTCCTTGCCTTCTATTAGGTCGTGTACGGGAATTTGTTTCATTTTTGCCACTCTATTGCGGTCTACTTGGCTATTGGGCATAAAGCTTCTTGCCCAAGTGGGCGTATATTTAATATACGGACGAGCAAACGCAACATGAGATTTGTTGGCGTATCCTATTGCATGGGGAGTACCGCTATCCGGAACTCCGCTAACGTAATCTAGTTTTAGGTCGGGGAAGTTTTCCTTGTCGCTTTCAGCCATTAATTCGCCGTTACGATAACGCATAACTTCTACGTTTACGCCTTCATAAGAAGTGGTGGGATAGCCGTAATATGACCAAAGGAAAGCACACATTTTCATTTCCTTGCCGGGCTCGGAAAGAGTTTTAACTTCCGTAGGAGTAATTTCTACTATTTCTCCGGGACCAAGTTCACGTACCTTTTCATACCCTAACTTTTCAAAGGCATACGATTCAAAGGAAAAACAATGTCCGTTTTCATCCTTGCCTATTTGGATAGGTAATCTGCCGTAACGGTCACGAGCAGCAATGACGTTACCGCCTTCTTTTAGTATTACTATGGATGCCGTGCCGTCTATAACTTCATTAGCAAACTTTATTCCGTCCACAAAGTTATCTCTTTGACTAATTAAAGAAGCAACCAACTCTACCATATTTATACGGTTGCCGGTTGCTACGCTAAAATGTCCACCAGTGCTGTCTAAGAAATTCTTAATAAGTTCTTCATAATTATTGATATGCCCAACTACGCACATTGCAAAAATGCCTAGTTTAGAACGTATCATAAGGGGTTGCGGGTCGTAATCGGATATACACCCGATTACGCTATTGCCCTTCATTTCTTCAAAAATATTTTCAAACTTGGTTCTAAAAGGTGCGTTTTGTATGTTATGTATTTTACGCTGAAGTCCAAGTTCGGTATCGTAAGCAGCAAGACCTGCACGACGAGTTCCCAGGTGCGAGTGATAATCCGTGCCAAAAAATACGTCGCTCAAACAGCTCTTTGACGATACTATGCCAAATATAGCTCCCATATTTGCTCCTTTAGATTAGATTATGCGAAGAAGAGTTTGGAAAGAGTCATGGGGTCGATGTATTCGCCGTTCTTATAAACACGCATGTTGCCGGATGCGATTTCATCGATTAGCATAACGGAACCATCTTTATCATAGCCGAACTCAAACTTGATGTCGTAAAGTTCAAGGCCCTTTTCTTTAAGGTCGTTTGCTACGATAGCGGTAATTTTTTGAGTCATGTCTTTGACGTCGTCGTATTGCTCGGCACTCATAACGCCAAGGTCTACAAGACCGTCTTTAGTTACTAGCGGGTCACCCTTTTCGTCGTTCTTAAAGGTGGTTTCTACGTATGCAGGAAGGTCTTGACCGAGCGTGCAGTAATCGGAATATCTTCTATAGAAGCTACCAACTGCTTTATAACGGCAAATAACTTCCAAACCTTTACCGAAGGCTCTTGCGGGAAGAACTTCCATCGTGGTGTCGTCAAGGTTAGCGGAAACGTAGTGAGTTTTGATGCCAGCTTGATTTATTTTTTCAAAGAAATAGATGGACATACGAAGATTGACGTCGCCAACACCTTCTATGGTTAGGCCTACGGTGTTTTCACCCGGGTCAAATACGCCGTCTTTACCGGTGCAATCGTCTTTGAACTTCAAAAGATAATTGCCGTTGTCGAGTGCATAAACGTTTTTGGTTTTGCCGGTGTAAACTAGGTTGGTTATCATATTATTTTCTCCTTTAGAAATAGATTATTTATTGTATTCTGCCGAAATGGCGTCGTTTTTTTCTAAAACTTTTTGTGCGTCGTTTGCTCTTTTGGCATCGAGTTTTTCTTGTAGTTCTTTGTCTTCTATTGCAAGCATTTGTATTGCAAGAAGAGCGGCGTTTGCAGCACCGTTAACAGCAACGGTTGCAACGGGAATACCCGTGGGCATTTGCACGGTGGAAAGAAGTGCATCCATGCCGTCAAAGCAACTTGACTTACAAGGAATACCGATGACCGGAAGAGTGGTACGAGCAGCAATAGCACCGGCAAGATGGGCTGCCATACCCGCCGCCGCAATTATTGCACCAAAGTCGTTTGCCCTTGCATTAGATGCAAAAACGCTTGCTTCATCGGGCGTTCTATGTGCGGAATATACGTGTACTTCATACTTTACGCCAAAAGCGTCAAGCATATCCATTGCTTTTTTTACGATGGGTAAATCGCTGTCGCTTCCCATTACAATACCGATTTTTTTGCTCATATTAATACTCCTTAAAACTAAAAAAGGGCACACTAATCTATTCGATAAGTGCGCCCAGACGGTCGGCTTACATATGATCTGCTCCACTATGGTAATCCATAAAGTTCCGTCAGTCGCAGGTCACGTTTATAATATAGCACAGCATCAGATTTAAAGTCAAATGAAAAAGCCCTACTCCAAATAAAATATATCTAGATATATTTAACTGAAAAAGGAGTCCTAAGACTCCCTTTTCTTTTCCTAAATACTGTTCTACGGCAAAACCGCTTATTTCTTGTTGGAAGGACACTTATCCTTTATTGAGCAACCTGCACATCCGCAACCACAACCTACGCTTTTGGTCTTTTTCTTGGGCAATTTTTTGAGTAATGCCCTAATTTGAGTTAGGTCGAGTTTGCCTTTGTTATATAGTACGATGCCTGCGATAACGACTGCCCATACTGCTAGGAAGATAAATACCGTCCACCACCAAGAACCTATTAGATATATCATGCTGGATGCAATATAGCTGGTTGCTATCCAGAACACCAAGGTCCAAGTGAATTTCTTTTTGGTGGAGAGCTCGCCCTTAGCTGCAGCTACCGCAGCAAAACAAGGTATGGTCGTCATGTTGAATACGATAAAGCTAATCATTGCAGGAATTGTTGCACCGGTTGCTTGAATCATAACTGCAACTTCTGCTATACCTTCTTCCGTTCCTTCAAATCCTGCTACTATGCAAGCAGCCAAGGTTCCGAAGGTTGCTATTACGTTTTCTTTAGCAATTAGTCCGGTGATTGCACCTACTGCGAATACCCAGCCCATAGCACCCAATTGGCTACCGAATCCCAAGGGGGTGAAGATGGGTTGAATTAGTCCGCCGATACCGGCAAGGATACTTTCGTCTATTCTTTCATCGCTTAGGAATTCCCATTTCCAATTAAAGTGGCTGATGAACCAAACGATAATGGTGGAAATAAGTATAATCGTAAAGGCTTTTTGTATGAAGTGCTTAGCCTTATCCCACAAGTGAAGCATTAAGTTTCTAAATTGCGGGCTGTGATAGTCGGGAAGTTCCATAATGAAGGGGGGGACTTCGCCTTTCATGGTAGTAGAACGCATTAATATTACGGAAACTATTGCAACTACTATACCGATGACGTACATGCCGTAAGTGATAAGGTCTGCGTTACCTACGCCGAAAACTTGCATGATACCGCCGGCAACAGCCGTCAATATGGGAAGTTTTGCTCCGCAACTGAAGAAAGGTATAACTCTTATGGTTGCCACTCTTTCGTCTTCGTTTGCCAAAGTACGAGTGTTAATCATTGCGGGAACAGAGCAACCGAATCCCATAATCATAGGCATAAATGCTCTACCGCTCAAACCAAACTTACGGAAGATTTTATCTAACATAAAGGCAACACGTGCCATATATCCGCTGTCTTCCAATATGGAGAAGAACAAGAATAATAGAAGGATTTGTGGCAAGAAGCTAAGTACTGCAAAAATACCGCCAAAGATACCATCGCATATGAATCCTATAAGCCACTCTGCTGCGCCGGCAGATTCCATAGCTCCTACTATCGCATCACCTAAAGATGCCGTTGCCAAATCCAGTAGATTAAAGAGTATCACACCGGGAGATGCAAGACCGCCGTCACCAAATACGCCTTCAAACGCCGTTCCTTCGCAAGAAACCCAATCTGCAAGCGGGCCGGCACCTAACCATAGTAAGTTTTCGCTAAACGTTAGATGGAATACTGCAAACAATATTACGAAAAATAGCGGAATACCTATGTATTTATGGGTGAATATTCTATCTATCTTTTCCGATTTAGTAAGTTCTGTTACCGCTCTGGGCTTTTTGGTAAGAGTGGGAGAATAATGCCCTACTATGTATTTATAGCGACTATCTGCAATCAATGCTTCGAAGTCGTCGCCAAAAAGTTCATCTTGGAATCCTTCTTTGAATTCTTCTACCATTTTAGCGGAAGCAGGATGTGATTCAACTTCTATCTCGTCCATTTCCACAAGCTTAACCGCATGGAATAAAGCATTTTCTACACCTTGACCGGAAAGTGCTATACGGCAATCGTTTATCAAGTGGATAAGAGCCGTCTTTTCTAGAACGGTCTTACCCTTTCTTTCTTTTTTGGATGCTTCGTATGCACGCTCCATAAGCTCATTGATGCCTTTACCACGCAACGCAGAAATTTCTACGACGGGTAGCCCCAATTTTTCTTCAAGTGCTTTAGCATCAATCTTGTCGCCGTTTCGAGTTAGTTCGTCCATCATATTTAGTGCGACGACAACAGGCACGTCTATTTCCATAATTTGAGTGGTAAGATATAGGTTACGCTCAAGGTTGGTTGCATCAACGATATTTATAACGCACTCGGGTTTCTCATCAAGAATAAAGTTACGAGAAATTACTTCTTCCGGAGTATATGGAGAAAGTGAATAGATACCGGGAAGGTCTACGATAGAAATAGGCTCGGCACACTTCTTATAGGTGCCTTCTTTTTTATCAACTGTAACCCCGGGCCAGTTGCCAACGTGTGCGGTTGAGCCGGTTAAAGCATTAAACAACGTGGTTTTACCACTATTGGGATTCCCTGCAAGAGCAAATCTAATCATTTCCTTCCCTCCATAACTACGCACTCGGCTTCACTCTTACGAAGAGTTAACTCATATCCCCTAATGGTAATCTCTATTGGATCGCCAAGGGGAGCTTTTTTACGCATTATAATGTCTGCACTGGGAGTTACACCCATATCAAATAAGCGACGACGAATTTTTCCTTCACCTTCTACGATTTTTACCTTTCCGTATTCGCCTATTTTGTATTCACTTAATCTCTTTTCTTTCATGCGGTCTCCAAATGTGAAATTTATTTCATTTTTTCGATATCATTATAATAGTATGATTTTTCTTTGTCAAGCGTTACAAGAAAAAATATGAAAAAAAATTCAGTTTCGCAATTTGGGTTGCAAAATTTTAATAATCCTATTATAATGTAATAAAAAAGAATAAGGGGCTATAATCTTGGCAGATATAATACGCACTCCGCAACAAAAAAGAAGCATCGATAAGAAAAATCGCATCATCGAAGCCGGCTATGAACTTTTCGCAAGGGACGGATATTTTAATACCAATACCGCCCAAATTGCCAAGCACGCCGGAGTTTCTACGGGCATAGTATATGGATATTTTAGGGACAAACGAGATATCCTATTAGAAGTTTTATCCATTTACGTCGATAAAGCTTTCACGCCCATTATGGATATTTTCGATAGCCTTCATGCACCATTGGAGTTCGAAAAACTACTTCCGATTATCATTGATAAAACGGTGGAAATACACAAGAATAATGCTAGCATACACGAAGCATTACACTCCCTAACTTCATCCGACGAAGCCGTAGGCAACAAGTTTTTAGAACTGGAAAAAGACATGACCGTCAACATAGTAGAAGCCCTAACTGCAATAGGTTATGCTCCGGTAGATTTGGTGGAAAGAGTGCATCTTGCAATGGAAACCATACAATCCTACGCCCACGAGTGCGTATATGACCTACACGACTACGTCGACTACGATAAAATGAGACAAGGCGTCATAAAAATGCTCCTTCACCTTCTTGCCGAATAACATTAACTTAAAACAAAAAAGCACCCGTTTGGGTGCTTTTATTTTCGGTTTGGGTTTCCTATTATGCCGTTCTTATAGTTATGCAAGGACGAATTCCGGCGGTATCGCAAAGATTAATTGAGCATTCGGTAGCCGTTCCTATTACGCAAGTCGGATCGTAGCCATGT
>JAZNYA010000060.1:0-32744 GCA_045594145.1 Candidatus Stercoripulliclostridium sp.
AAAGAAACGTTTTCTCACTAATTCTAAGCATCGTTCTCATCATGCTTTTGACAGTAACGTTGTTTGCATGTACTCCCGACGATAGCGGTAACGGAGACAATAATAACGATACCGGCATAAACGATGATGCAAATGGTGGCTCCAACACCGGCAACCAAGACGACGACAAAGAAACCTATACTTTCATTTTGAAAGACACCGAGTACAATGCGGTAGAAGGTGCAAGCGTTAGAATAAACGTAAACGGTGCAGACGGTGAAGTTAAAATAACCGATGAAAACGGCAAAGCAGAATTTAAAGTAATTAAAAATGCTGTTGCAGTATTCGTAGAAGTCATAGAACTTCCCGACCTTTATGAAATGGATGCAACCAGCTTCGCTTTCATGAACGGCAAAACGCTAACGATTACGTCTGTTGCAAAGCAAGACGTATATACCATCAAGGTAGTAGACCAAGATGGCAACGTAGTAGAAGGCGTAGAGCTCCAACTTTGCTTCGGTAGCATTTGCTTAGAAAACGCAACCACCAAGGCAAACGGAACGGCAGTTTGGACGGTAGCAGGACTCGACGTAGCAAATGCATACGCATCCGTAAAGAGACTTCCCGCCGACTATTCCCTAAAGGACGGAGAAATCCTTAACGAAACCGGCGTAACCAATTATACTCATTACGACGACTTCGACGCAGATAACCTTCTAGTAATCGAAATCAACAAACTCAACGTAGTCACCATTACAACTGGTGACTTTTTTAACGACCATGCCGATATCGAAATCAAACTTTACGATAAAGCAGACAACTCTTTGGTAGATACCCAAATTACCAATGCTCAAGGCAAGGCAACCTTCATAATCGCAAAAGAGCTTTATACAAAAGTAGGAACAGAAAAAGAATATAATTACTACATAGTAGTAAAGCACAAAGATAGCGACCCACGTTATACTTGGGGATACAAAGAAGAAGGAAAACAAGACTTAACCAGTGCGGACCTAAGAGTTAACGTATATTATCTCGATACCGTAATCTATACCATCAACGTTGCAAGAACTGATACGGAAGCAAATCTAAAAAATATTGCCGTAGTAATGTATAATCGTCTTTTTGAAGAAGTTGCAAGAGCTAATACGGACAAAAAAGGCGTAGCAACCTTTACGATGATTCCCTACGACGTATATTACGTAGGACTAGAAAACTTTGGCGAAGGCATATATAACTACTATAAGATTGAAAAAGACGGCATCGTAACCCATAACGTTACGATAAACGATGACGGTGTTCTTGGTTCACAAAACAACCCCGTAGACGTAAGATACGGCTTTAACACGCTCCCTTCTCTTGCAATCAATAGTTCCATCTATTGCAAAGTGCTCAATCCCCAAGGTGCAACGTTAAGCATAGAAAGTAACGTTATAGTAACCGATGAAGAAGGCAACCAATATACTCCCAATACCCAAGGTATAGTAGAAGTAGCTTTTGGAAGCAACGAACAAGTAATTAAAATTGAAGCACGTGAAGCCCTGGGGTACTGGGGAGCAGAGCTTTCCAAACTTGGAATTCCCGGCAACAGCGAGCTAATTAGGGAAACCGAAACCAGCGGAACGGAAACCGTAAACCTTGTTAACGGCAAACATTACTATGAGTTTGAAGCAACCGAAACGACAGCAACTTTGCTTCTTTCTTCCAGCGACGACGTTAAGTTCGAAGTAGAAGGCATGGACACCAACAAAGCAGTTTTGGCAGTTGGCGATAAAGTAATCTTTGCAGTAATAGGCGAAGGAGAAGTAACCTTTAATATCAACTATGCTCCCGTTTATTATGATTACATCATAAACGTAAGTAAAGAAATAGTTGGACTTGGCAATGCACCCATGGACGGAGCAACCATCAATCTAATCGTTGACGGCGTAGTAAAAACCAGTGGTGTTTCAGAAGACGGCAAAGTTGTTTTTGAAAACGTTCAAGAATATCCCACAACTCAAATAAAGGCAGACTTTGCGACTATTCCTGCAGGCTACAAGAGATTCTATGAAAACGAAAATGGATACTATTTTGCAATGGATAGTAAAAGTGATGATACGGGCGAAAACGTTCTATACTTCTATGGAGCGGCATGCACCCTTTCTCTCATAAGAGACGGCTCTCAAGGAACTCCTTATAATTGGGCAGACGAAGGTCGTGCAAAGGCAAGTGAATATACCGTTAAGGTTTCTTCAAGTGGAGAAGCATACGTAGAGAGCGTATGGGTAAACGACGACCCACAAGCACCTAGTTTCTACTATGTATTCCTAGCAGGAAACCACACCGTTTATTACTATCTATTCAATGAAACTACCGAAACGTACGATTTTACTACCATAACCGGACGCAACGAAACTTACGATGCAGTTAAAAACGTAACGGCAATCAAAGTTCCGTTGAACACGAAGATAGTATTAAAGATATCCACCGCAGAAGGCGAATACAAACTAAGATGGGGCACGAGCGTTCTTGATCTTTCTCAAGGCGACCCCGTTGCAACCGGAACTAAAGACAATCCTTTTAAAATAGTATTTGCTCAAACTATCACCACTCCCGATTTCATCCAAGGTACGTCCCTTGATGACCCCGGTGTTTCCGAATATTATTACACCCATACCGCACAAGGCGATATGAACATACAAGTAATTAACAATAATGCAGATATCAGCGTATTCGTAAACGGAAACTACACCGATATTAGCAGTGGTGTTTTTGAAGTAAAAGCAAACGACGTAATTGAGTTTGTAGTTGGCTCGACGGAAGGCCTTGATGGCGTAAGCTTTGCAGTAAAAGGCGTATAATAAAAACAAGCAACAAAAAAACGCACTCGAGAGAGTGCGTTTTCTTTTTGCTCAAATTATTTAGAAAGGGCTGTTTGTACGTAACCGTCTAGTTCTTCGTAACTATGGATGGAAGTCTTAATATTGTGAGTAACAATGCCTTCCTTATCTAAAATAATGGTCATGGGATAAGTGCCTTTTCCACCTAGCTTTTTATAGTAGTAATCGCTTTGATTTGGTACTTTTTCATCGAAAACAGCTATCATTTTCGTGCCGGGATATTCGTCTAAAATGAAATCATCGGCTGTATCTTGGTCATTGTTTGCTTGGTGAACGATAACTACGGCAACGTCGTCTTGGTAGGTGGATGCGAGTTGGTTAAAGAAAGGAAGCTCTGCAACGCAAGGACCGCAAGTGGTATACCAAAAGTTAATAACTACCACTTTACCTTTTAGGTCTTCTACGTTGGTTGTGCCACCGCCAAAAACGTTTCTTAGGTCGTAGGTGGGGCATCTGTTGCCGGGTTGATTGCCGGGCATAATGAAACCGGGGGTGTTTCCACCGTCGGTTGAGCCACCGTTGGTTGAACCATTATCGGTATTGCCATCGCCTTGCTCGAAGTCCGAAGGGGGAAGTTTGTCTATTGCATTATAATAAACAAGAGCTCCGGTAAGTAGAGCTATCATAAGGACGGCTACTATGATTTCTAATATAAGTTTCTTATTCTTAATCATTGTTTACCATCTCCTTTTCGCTTTCTACAACTTCATTTGAGCCTATTTCATTGGCATGGAGTTTGAATTTTCCGCCTTTCCAAGAAATTGCTTTGGTGGGACAAATGGGAATACATTCACCGCAACTTATGCACTCGTGGTCGCCAACGTGTTTGATGTCCATTTTGCAATGAGTTACGCATTTTCCGCAGTTTATACAGGTTTTCTTGTCGTAAGTTATGCCGACTAGACTAATCTTATTAAACAAGCTATAAAGAGCTCCTAGGGGGCAAATAAAACGGCAGAAGGGACGATAGCAGAATATGCAAGCGACTAGAACGACAACAAGCACTACGAACTTCCAAGTAAATAGTCCGCCCAGCAGTGGTAGAAGGTCTACGTTGTTGGGGTGCGAAAGTAAGCCTATGGCTCCACCTAACGTGCCTGCCGGACAAACGTACTTACAGAAAGCGGGGATAATTTGTCCTTCCATTGCAAACATAAGTGGAAGAATAATGACGAAAACGAGCAAAAATACGTATTTTAGTCCGCTTAATGCTCTGGTCACACCGCCTTTTGTAATCTTGGGGGATTTAATTTTGTAAATAAGGTCTTGTATTAAGCCAAAGGGGCAAAGGAAACCGCAAATCCATCTTCCGAACAAGAAGCCGAAAAGGATGACGATGCCAACCATAAAATAGGGGGCACGCTTATCGCTTGCAACAAGGGCGTTTTGCAATGCTCCAAGGGGACAGCTCATTGCGGCACCGGGGCAAGAATAACAATTCAAGCCGGGCGTACACATGTTCTTTAGTGGACCTTGATAGATTGTACCCGTCGCAAAACCCTTTAAGTTAGCGTTAAAGAGTAGCATGGAGTAAATTTGTATCAACCTTCTTCTTGAAGGCAAATACCTTTCTATTTTGTTATATAAATTTTTAAAAAATCCTTTTGCCTTCATATTTTTAACCCAATCCTATACATTCGGTACAAATTGCAACCGCTTTGAAGAATACGTCGGACATGCCCTTATTGAGTATACCGAGAACGATTAGTACGACTGCGATGCAGAAAACAACGCCACGAGCAACCCAAATGCTAATAGTTTCATGTTTTTGGAAGAATTCTTTTGCGACGTTTATATATGAGAAGATAGTATCGATAAAAGGAAGAAGTCCGCTTTTACCATTGCCGTCCATGACGGTTTTATCTTGTTTAATGGCACTCTTTAGTAATGCAAGCTCACGCTTTTTTGAAAGTTTTTGTGCGATATTTACGCCAAAGCTGACTGCGATTCCGACGAGAGCAGAAGAAAATACGACCAAAGCCAAATCTTTTACGTCTTCGTTTACTTTGGCATCTTGATAACTTGTAGCACTTAGCGTAAAGACCAAAATGATAACGAGAGCAATAATCCAAATAAGAGCAGAGCCAAGCGTCATACCAAGACGCAAATAGCGTTCTCTAACGATAGCCTTTTTTGTTTCCACGTCCACTTTATCAACGTTTACTTTGCTAGAAAGAGTGGAGAGAGCACTGTCGTTTTCCGTCTTTTGAGCTTTAGGCTCCAAGGGGAATATGAAATGAAGAACGAATCCTACGACTACAAGGCAGGGGAATGCGATGACTGCCGGGGCAATCGCTCTAAAGTGACTTTCTATTGCACTTACCGTAAAGGGTGAAGTTGCTCCGCCGTCATATATATCCACGGCGTTAACTATAAACAAAATTCCTACGGCAATAGCAAGGGCAATAAGCAAAAAGGCATAAACGATATGAGCAATCTTTACGGCTTTTTCCCTATCTATTTTGCTTAGGGGGGTAGTTTTTTCCATTATTTTCTCCAAAAGAAAGGGGTTTACAACTTTTGATTATACTATAAAAGCAATCGCTAGTCAATAGTATGCGTGCTCGCACACAAAGAAAAAAGGGAAGATTTTCTTCCCTTTTAGTTTCGTTTAGTCGAGTTTTATGCGTTCCATTTTGGCTTCCTTCAGCACCTTTTCATATGGCATCAGCATACCTTTGTTTACCATGTCGCCCGCCTTTGCCATAAGTTTTTTGTTTGACATCAGGGCTCCAACCAAATACATTGCTATCATTCTGCCACGCTTCTTTTGCGGGAAATCGTATTGTCCGTGAGCCTTGTAGAATTTGTGGTCGGCTCGCATCATGCCTTGCATTTGCCAAATAAGGTCACGGAAAATCTTCATACCGCCAATTCCCAGGAAGTTTTGCGGGGGAACATATTTGTTTTCCAGGGCGTATTCTAGATTTTTGATAAGATTTAAAATATCCTTTTCCGGTTCGAATTCATCGGTTGCAACGCCGGCAAGATAATTACCGCCTACGTTTGCTCTGCCTTCTATGATTATTCTAACGTTTTCTTCTTTGGAGAGATTTCCACTTACAATGTAACCAACCGGCATGCCCATGGTAACCGTGCGGTGACCATTACAAAATTGTCTATCATCGTATAACTTGAAGCTTGCACCAAAGGAGTGGTCCTTGATGGAGAAGGCATAGACGATGCTTTCTGCCGTTTGAATTTCGTTTCTTAGGAACTCATCGAACTTATCATTATAAACGCACTTACCGCTACTTGCACACCTAAAGCAACCAAGACAACCACCCCTAAAGGCATATTCTGCAATGTTCACAACACGAGTTTTGCGTGGGGAATTTGCACGGAAAAAGGCTATCATGTCCTTTAGTTGAACGTCGTTTTCCGTTGCGTTGGTGAGAACTACGATATCGCCATTGGTCTTGTTTTCGTCAACCGAAACCTTGGAAACGGGAACCGCAATAGTGGGTTCATAAGAAACAACGTTTCTTTCGTAAATGTCGTTTTCAACTTGGAAAAGAAGGTTTTTAAAGAAATCCAGGGCTTCCTTTCTTCCCTTTTTGGTCGTTAGGTCGTCCATGTCTGCACTAAGACCTTTAATATACTTTAACCCTAAATCGTGGGCGTTGTCTTCTATGTATCTGTGAGCCGTCCAGTCGTAAAAGTGTTTGGACGTGCTAATTTGGGTAGCATACTTTCCTTTTAAGTCCACTCCGCTTTCTTTAATAAGCTCGATAAATCTATGTAGTTGGTAGGGAGCAATAAAGGTATAAACGGGATATGAGAAAACAATAAGGTCGGTTGCTTGCAACTTTTCTATAGCTGGGGTAATATCCTTTTCCAAAGCCTTAATTTTAGCACCTACGTTGAGTACTTCGAAGGAGATTTCCGGGAAAAGAATTTCGAGATACTTGGAAGTTTGTAGCGTAATACTGTTGTTGCCCTTGGGACTTCCGTTTACTATGAGAATATTTTTAACTGTCATAAATCCACCTTATCTCACGTGATATAACCATTATATCATAAAAACTCCGTCTTGAAACAAAATATTTAGTATGATATTATATATTTATAAAGATTAGAAAAGGAGAAAGTCATGTCAAACAAAGCAAAAAGCGGACTTGGAGCAAAAACCTGGGTGGTCATTTGGGTTGCAGGACTTGCGGGACAACTCGCATGGAACATAGAAAACCAATGGTTCAACACCTTTGTCTACGGCAGAATAGGAGCTGTGCCGTGGATAATTACGGCAATGGTTTCCATTTCCGCCATAGTAACAACATTTTCCACCTTCCTTTCCGGAACCTGGAGTGATAGACTCGGAAAACGTAAGCCGTTTATTGTTTGGGGATATATCTTTTGGGGTATCTTTACCATACTGTTTGGCGTAATAGATTTCTTTGCGGACGGCATATTTGCAGGAAACGTCGTAGCACTCGGCGTCATGGTAATAGTCGCCGATGCGTTGATGTCCTTCTTTGGTTCACTTGGTAACGATGCAGGCTTTAATCCGCACTTAACCGATATAACCACGCCGGAAAACCGTGGTCCGCTTGGTGCTGTTATTGCCGTTCAACCCGTACTTGCTACCATAATAGGCACGCTTATTGGTGGTATAATAATAGATGCCGTAGGCTATTTTGCCTTCTTCTTGATTATGGGTGCCTTCGTTATCCTTGTCGGATTGTATTGTATGTGGGCAGTTAAAGATAGCCCGATGCTCACGCCCAGTGTGGATGAAAAGGGATTCTGGCATCAATTTGCACAAGCTTTCAACTTCAAACTACTTTGGAAAAACAAATTATTGCTTTTGGTTCTTTGCATTTTTGCTATGTTCTTCATCAGCTTTAATATTTACTTCCCGTATATGACCATTTATTTCATCCACTCGCTAGGCTACGATACTGGCCTTGCGGGCGTATGGCTTGGAATAGGACTAGTAATAGCAATACCTTTTACCCTTATTGCCGGGAAGTTCATAAACAAGCAAAAGTTTATACCCGTTCTAATAACTGCACTCATAATGAACATAGTAGGTCTTGGAATCATTTCTGTTACCGGAGCTTTGACGGGAACGGGAGCCGCCATGACGGCAGTTGTTATCCTAGGTGTAATTTTTGTTGGTGGCGGATATATGTGTATTTATCAAGCACTTATGATTTGGTGTAAGAACTTATATCCCGAATCCCAACGTGGTCAACTCGAAGGCGTAAGACTTGTATTCTACGTATTGGTACCCATGATTTCCGGTCCCGTTATAGCAGAGCCTATCGTAGAAAATCTTGGCATCTATATTGAACAAATGGAACAAAACGGAGCAATTCAACCCGGATACACTCCGTCCTGGCATTTGTTCTTGATTGCTGCTTGCGTAGCTCTTCTAACGCTTATTCCAATTTTGGGTGCATGGTATTATCAAAAGAAACACCCGGAAACCCTGTACGTTTCTTCTGCTAATGAAGAAGTTGTTGAAGGATAAAAGAAAAAATAAAGAGTGTCGCTACCCGAAAGGGTGGCGATATTTTTTATAAAAGCAATAAAATAATAAGGAATTTTTATGGTTTTTTCGTATTTATTTAAATTGCCTAGGATGATAAAAAATAAATAAAAAACATGTAAAAACCACAAAAAACTTGCAAAAATAACAAGAAAAATGTCAACGCAAAGTATTGACTGAAAACAAGAGCGTTAGGTATAATTTAGGCATAGGGAAGAAGAGATAAAATAAAAATAAGGATTTTAACTCAAGTCTTCCGTAGTACTTAATTGTGGCATGATGGAGCGGTAAGCAAGTTCTATATTTTCAAAAAGGTGACTAAAACCTTGTAGATTTTAATTCCCAACCTTAATTAAAGAGTTGAGAGAGCTTGTGCTCAGCGGTACAAGTGTAATTGACGACCATATCAAACGAGTGTCCGGCGACACGCATAAGACAAGAAAAGAAGGAAACATGAACGTAAAGGAAGTAAAAAACTTAATACCTGTTGTCGTAAGCAGCATCAAGAAAACAAAGGTAAGCGGAGAAACGGAAGTCTTCGGTTGTGCTTTGACGGAAATTGAAATTTTCGACTTGATTGAAGAAGAAGGTTGCGATAACGAGTGGTTGTGCGTGGAAGTAATGAAAGGGAAGGAAGTGTGGTATCATGCAAATTTCCCCACCATAATTACTAGACAAAACATGCTTAACACTGCCTGTGCCGTCAGTTATTTAAACTGGAAGTACGGAGAGACCGGCAATCCTTGTTATTTTTCTTGGGACAAAGAAAGCAAGAAAATAGGGGTTAACTTAAGAAGCTTGGTAACTGCTAAAACGGTTACGGCGGACGTGATAGCAAACCAAATAGCAATTATTGCAGACGCATACGAGCATAGTGCTTTGGAGATTATGCTCTTGCTCGAAGGAAGGCAAACGGGTGATGATTTCGTCGACGACATCGTCTTCCCATCAATCCACTGGGATAACGTGCCCAAAGAAAATGAAATCGCACGTCTAAAAGAAAACCTAAACAATGCAAGAAAGGCTTTTGAAGAAGAAGGAAAGGGAATAGGAACGTCCAAAAACACGTCGCTTGTGCGAATTTGCGTAATGGGTTTAGATGGCAAAGAAAGGCAGTACCCCACGCTTAGATTGCAGTTGAAAGAGCAAAAGAGAACGCTTACGGCAACCCACTTGTTGCCGTATGGAAGCGAACTCGAAAAGGGACTGGATATGGCGATGGCGGTGCTTAGAATAAACACTAAAATGGAGTACGGCGAGTTTGATTTCGACCTATTCCACGGTCGCTTCGTATATAGGCTGAGCTTCGATATAGCCGATGCTTTGGTAAACAAGGAGAAATATAAGGATATAGCGGAAGCGGTTACCCGTTCTTTCAATAAATGTTACCCATTGCTCGCTGGTTACATAAAGGGAACAATCCCGACAAGAGAACTTATTTCGGAACTGGAAAACGACTAAAGAGAACGTAAACAAAGGAAGGTGTATTATGAAAAACAACATATTTAAACACTACGAACAATTCTACACCATGGTGTTTTCAACCACCGTTATGTCTAACGTAAGCTCCAAGGAATACGTAGAAGACATGACCAAAATAATAGAGTTCATAGGCAAGGCTTGGAAAAGCGACGATGCCTTCATTTCGTACTGCAAAGAAGTCATACTGGGAGAAGAAATGATGAGCATAAGTTCTCTTGAAGACCACCAAGCAATGCACGCAATTTCCAGGGAAGCATTTGGTGAAGAAGTGGAAAATCAAAGCATACTCGAAGTAAAGTGCGATGCAATAAGCGAGCTTCACGCATTTGCAGGAAAGAGAGAAAGGAATCTTAACGAAGACTGGTTCGATTTTTCCCAAGCAATTCTTTATGAACCCCATACCCGCTTCCATAAGATTATGATGAGTGCCGCCCCCGGACATCTTGTGTTTGCAAGACAAACGGGATTGTTGTGTGCGTTGGGAATAGGTTGCGAAAAGAATTTGCAAAAAGCAATATATCGTCTATCACAATGCGTTGCCTGGGGTGATATCCCTTCTATGTATCTGCTAGCGTATGCATACGGACTCGCAGGGGATAAGGAAAATTCCGCATTGCTATATGAAGTAGCGGAACTTTCCGAAAAATATTTGAACGAAGGACGCACGCTGATTCCTGCTGAAGATGCAGATAAATATAGCGAAAAGGCTTTAACTTATTACGTATTCATATCTAGCGTAAAGCAAGATATCGTATACGGAGTAGGCGTAGAAAAAATTGACTTTTCATTTGTTGAAGCAATGGCATCCACGGAAATTGATAATTATGCAAGGATGGGTTACATAAACAACTACCTAAAGAAAGACTGGAAAGAGTTAACCAATTCATCCGTTAAACCTACTAAGCCCGTAGGCTTTGTTTACCACTTATAAAAGGGGGAAAGAATATGACTAAGGTTACTAACAAATCCATACTAGAAAAGCGTCGTGACACGTACGTTAGCACGCACTGTGAAGACTCACGCCAAATAGATTATACCGAGTTAACGGAAGAACATGGTGTGGAAAGGGTTTTCTATAACGAACTTCCCGAAAAAGTTATGCGTGGCTACCCTGTGGCCAGCGACTTTGTGTTGCCCGATGGACGTGCTTGCGATATGAACGATTACGAGCAACTTTCTCCCGAAGAAAAAAAGGATTGCAAGCTTAGATACTACTATCTGCCCAACTGCCACGAACTTTGTGCGGGTACTACGGGTAGCGGTAAGACTACGGGTTGCGTAGACCCCCAACTTAGAGCTATAGCCAGCCAAAAGAACAAGCCCCATGTTTTTGCGACCGACCCTAAAGGCGAACTCTTCGAAAAGCACGCTGCTTTCATGCAAAGCCAAGGTTACGAAATTTACGTTTTGAGCTTTAGAGACATATTTAAGTCTCATAGCTGGAACCCTATTGCCGAGTTCTATGACGAGCAAATTAAAAAGCAAAAGATAGGCCAAGACCTAAAAGAAGTAACCGGTTCAATAGATGGCTACGTTCTTAACGACGACCCCTGCGAATATGGCAAGAAGTTCTTTGTTTCCGGCAATAGAGCTTTTTCGAATTACGAAAGTTACAACTTGTGGCTAGAAGTAGAAAAGGAACTTCAGGATGCCAAAATAGAGCAATTGGTTAACGAATTTACGTATAATGCAATTACGGTAGAAACGCAAAAAGACCCGCTATGGGAGTATGGTGCACGGGACCTTTTGCACGGGCTCATCCTTTATATGCTCGAAGACGTAGAAAACGGAATTGGACCCACGAAGGAACAATTTAACATGAGAACGTTGCACGAACTATATCTCAACCTAAGAATACCGATAGTTGCAGACGAGTGTCGTTTCGAGTCGCACCCGCTCATTAGGGGAAGACAAGGAAGAAGTATCGACCATATGCGTTGTGCTCTGCAAAACGCTCCCAACACGACCAGAAGCTATCTTGGTGTTTTCGATAACAAAATGCGTAACTGGTTCCAAACGCACATTTATCAATTGACCAAAGAAACCACCATAGATATCCGCAACGTTGTAAAAGAAAAGCCGGTAGCGGTATTTGTAAGCACCAGAGATTACGAAAAGAGTGATTACTTTATTGCTTCCAGTTTCATTGATTACTTCTATCGCATCGGATTGGAAATGGCAGAGCAAGATGCAAATGCTCGCACCATCCACTTCTTGCTGGACGAATTCGGCAACATCCCCAAGATTTCCGATTTCGAAAACAAGATTGCTACTTCTCGTTCTCGTAATATCTGGTTCCACTTGTACGTTCAATCTTACGAGCAATTAGTACATTTATACGGAGCACAAGGAGCGGAAATTATAAGGGATAACTGCAACGGCTTATTATTCCTAGGTTCTCAAAACCTTAATACGCAAGAAACGTTCTCTAGGACTTGCGGAAAGGCAACGGTTCCCAGCTATCGCAGTTATATCGGCGTAGAAAGCGGAGAATTATCGGAAGTGACGCTACTTCCCATAAGCAAGCTAGACCTTATAAAGCCCGGACATATTTACCTAAAGAGACTCTTCTTACCTTTGGTAACTGCACAATACATAAGAAGTTACGTTGCAGCGGAGCAAGGAGCATATAGCGACTATAAAGCACCGCTAAAGCACAACGTTTTTGAAAAGAGAAGAAGTCTTTCCAAGGAAACAAGTCCTTATGACCGCAACAAACCCGTTAAGAGAAGAAACGATAAGAGCGTGCTTGACGAATGGGGTGTATTTGACGACTAACACAACGAAAAAACACAAAGAAACCGCAGTTTACTGCGGTTTTTTATTAAAATAGACGTTGTATCCAAAGAATCATCGTATTGACAAGCAAGGGAATATAATATATACTTTTATAAAGGCAAGTCAAATACGACGTATTTGGGTTACCATTTATTGCAGGGAGAAGGACACATGGTTTTAGCCTACGTTATATCATCAATTTGCTTGTTATATATGCTTGCACTTGTGGGGAGTTTTGGCTATAAGTTTATTTCGCTTAACCGCAAGGGCAGGTTGGATTTTATAAAAGGGTTCAAAAAAGGCAAGTTTGCACTCATTTATTTGGCAGCTATAGCACTATTCTTTTTGGGTTCGTATTATGACGGAACGACGATAGGCGGTTCGCTACTCACGGCAATAAAAAACAGCGTTGACGTTGTTGTTTTAAAGTACAACTACGGAGCGGTGGAAGCACTTATGCAAGACAATCTTTTGTATTGCATAACGACGAGCATATGTTTTTGTTTGGTTGCTCTTAACGCCGTATTGTTCACGATGGCGGTAGTTGGACAAAGGTTATACAATTACGTAGAACAAAGAAAAATTTATGCCAAAGAACAAAAGGTTTGTGTTTTGATAGGCGACAACAAGGAAAACAGGAGCATCATAAAATCTGCCAAAAGGGAAAAGATGGCGGTTTTGTTGCTCGTTAAAAAGATAACGGATGAAATTAGGGATTATGCGTTCGCAGAAAAGATAGCCGTTGACGTCTTGGATGAAGACAAGGACGCTGGCACGCAAATTACGACTTCATTTAAGAACTGCGAGCAAAAGCTCATAAACGTCATCGTTAACACGGAAAACGATGCTAGCGATTTGGTTATAGTGGAAAAAATAAGCCAAGCGATAATAAGTAATGGATTGGAAAAGTTATCGGTGGTGGAGAGTCGTGGGCTAAACTGCTACGTTTTTGGAGAGCCGGAAAACGAGAGTGCTTTCGGTTTGTTTACGGCAAGAACGAAGGGTTGCGTTCATTACGTTAACAAATATAAGCTCATAGCAATGGAGTTTGTTGGCAAATATCCGCTTACGCAATTTATGACGGAAAAGCAAATAGACTACGCTTCCGCAACCATTAAACCGGAAGTGGAAATGAACGTTGTCATGATAGGTTTTGGCAAGGCAAACAGGCAAGTTTTCCTAACGTCCGTTGCCAACAACCAATTTTTAACCAAGGATAAAGAAAGCGGAGAAATAAAGGAAAAGGCGGTAAATTATTTTATTTACGATAGTCGCAAGGCGGAGCAAGACAAGCAACTTAACCATGATTATTTCCGTTTTGCAAACAAATACGACTATTTGCAAGAACATAGTGGTGAATATTTGGATTTACCGCAAAAGCCCGCTAAAGAAGTGTTCATAGAAAAAGACGTAAACGATGCGGATTTTTATAGCTCAATTAAAGCCAATTTGAAAAACGGCGGAGAAAATGCGTACAACTACGTGCTGGTAGGATATGGCACGGATATGGAAAACTTGGATTTTGCGGAAAAGATATACGCAAAACTCGTAGAGTGGGAAGTTGTGGACAAAACCAAACTTTTCATTAAGATTAGGGACGATGAGTTATCCAAGGAAGTCATAGAGCCGGAATATGCAAAAGACGGCAAGTTTATCGTTTTTGGCAATGAAGGAAGGGTTGTATACGACGTAAGGCAAATATTTGCCGAACAACACGAGCAAATGGCAAAGGATAAGCACGTAACTTACGTTGCTATGGAATATTTTGGCAAAAAAACGGAAGATGATGGTCTTTCCGATGAAGAAAGGGAAAAGCATATCATAAAAACGGCAAACGAATATTGGTATGAAAGCATGGCACAAATTCAAAGGGATTCCAATACCTATGCTTGTTTGAGCATAAGGATGAAGTTGCATCTTTTGGGCTTTGATTTCAAAAAGGGAATACATGAAAAAGAAGATGCATCCAAGGAATTCATTAAAGCATACCAAGAAGGCGATAAAATCGAACGCAAGAAGGAAGAACTTTTGGGCTGGTCTCCCGTTGAATACGGCGACTGCAATTTCCCACGTGGCACAATAAGAAATAATTATGCAACGCAAGAGCACCTACGCTGGAACGCATATCATATTTGCCACGGATACGTGCCGGCAACCAAAGAAGAGACGATAGCCAACGATAAGCAAAAGCTAATAGCAATAAGAAGACATAGGAATATTTTGTCCTATAAGGGCTTATTGCAGTTTTGTGATTTGATGATGGCGGAAACCGGCGGAAGCAGAAAGGACTGCGACGTAATAAAATACGACTATGAAATAATGGACGACCTACCATGGCTCGCATCCAGAATTGGATATACGATAGTTAAAAAATAGTGGAGAGAGTACGAAAGATGAAAGAACGTTGTGAAAACTTTGGAAGCAAGGCAAAAGATGTTTTTGCTTGCGTGCAGAAGGTACTAAAGAAAGTTTTAGCAAGAAGTAAAAGATGGCTATGTTCAAATGCGATAAAAATCGCACTTGGATTGGTTGGTATAGGTCTTTTTGTTGTAGCCGGAATAGTTGCCTATAACAATGGCGGTCAAAATTATTTTTGGGGAATTGTAGTTGGAATTGTCGGCGTAGTTGGCGTATGGACAATAACAATGATTGCGTATTTTTTGGCACGAAAGAAGTGGGCACACTCAAAGTACGGCGTTGAAGCAATTTTCATATCTATCGTTTTGATTGTTGGTGTGGCGATAGGCACAATTTGGTTCGCTGTATCTAATATGGAAGCAAAAGGCTTGAACGATGGTGTAACCGCTGCTTTTGCGAGCTTCTATTCGGCGATAGGAAAGTTCTTGTTTGAAGGTATGGACGACATTGCACATCCCATAATAACGCCGGTATTTTACGGATGGGCAATTTATGCAGGGCTCACCTTTGTAAGCATTGTTACAGCAAAAGCAAACTATGAGTTTTTCTCTCGAGCAAGACTGCTTTTGCCGGAAAAGAGAAGAGATATATACATATTTACTGCTTTAACGGAAGAAACGCTGGAAATCGCTCAATCGATAGAGCGAGCATATTTGTCGGGCGGAGAAAACAAAAGGGCGAAGGGCAAACCCAAAATTATTTTTGCAGGTCCATCGCTAGACCCGTTTGATAGAAAAGATGAACTTTGCCGAAAAGTTATGGCAAGCAACTTTATATATTGGTCGTTTATTACGGACAATGATGAAAAGAAGAATGCGAAAAAGAACAGCATAGCTACGCTATTGCACCTAAACAATAACAACTATCAAAACTACAAACGCAGATTCGTCATATTTGCTTTTGAGTCGGAAAACAAGATTCCCTGTGAAGAAAGCAATATGGAATTGGTATTCTCCGACGTAGAAACACGCATCAACAATGGTGACGACGGTTTACGCATAGAGTACTATATTCTCACTAAACGCAACATAAGCTATGAAGCATACGATTATAAGAATCGTGAGTTAATGTGGAAATATTATGAGAAAAATAAAGACATAATAGAGCAAGCAAAAGGCGAAATAGCTTTTGATGAAGACGAACTAAAGAAGGACGTGTTTAGTTCTAAGATAGATAAAACAGGCGTATACTCCGGTTGTGAAAAGGCAATAAAAAATGCGTATTTTGACCACGTGGTAATAAACGTTTGGAGCGAAGCAACGGCGATTGCAAAAGATGTCACAAGGAAAATTACGCAGTTTTTGGTTGACAAAATGGAAGGTTGGGAAACCCAATTGCCAAGTTCCAAAGATAACAACACGTATGCGGACTTGAACGTTTGGTGTCTTGGTTTTGGACCTACCGCACAAGGAATAGCTCAAGCTATTTATTGCCAATCAAGCTATATAGACAAAGAAGGAAACGTGTCTATCATAAAGATAGATGCCTTTGATAAAAAGATGGATAGTATAGCAGGGCTCTATAAAAAAGAGCATCCGATGGGCATATACGTGGAAACGAAAAAGGCGGATGATAAAGAGAAAGAAGAAGAGCTTTCGCTAAATGAAATAATAAAAGAAAAAAGAACGAAGCTCAACAAGTGCAGGTATGGCAAAAACGACGATAGCAAGATGGACGCTGTTGCCGAAAAGGAAATGTCATATCCTATATATAGGTTCTACAAGCAAGATTGCAGGAGTGAAGACTTCATAAACAAACTGGATATAGCAATTGGTAAAGAACAAGAATCCGAAAACAAAAAAGACGTAGAACAACAACCTGACGTTTTCATAGTGGCAACAGGAAGCGACTACAACAACATAAGAGTTGCGAACGCCCTTATGCAAGACACCATAAACGAAAGCGACGTCGGTAGCAATAAAAAGCAGATAATGCTAGTTAACGTATGGGATGAAAAGAACAATGATTTGTTGTTAACTTGTGGCGGAACTTGGGATGCAGAACCGCATAGAAAACTAACGATACAATACGGCGAAGGAGAAACTCCCAATCAACTAATAGTATACATAATCGGAAACAATACGGAAATTTATACTACGAAGATAATAGACGTAGAAGAGCCGAGTGAATACAACCAAAATTATAGTGCCATCTATGACGATATATATAATAAGAACCAATCAAACGACGAAGAGTTTTTGAGCGAAAGAAAAAAGATTTTCCAATACGGAGAACCTTTAAGAAAAGAAAATCAAATAATGGCATGCAAAATAGATCAATGGCTTAGCAGTCTAACGGCAGGGCTCATAAATAATAAAGAAATTAAAGAGACTACGCCGACAGTTGACCAAGGAGTTGTTGCGAAATGCAATGAAGAAGCGGCTAATGGTGGTCGAAAAGAAGCCAAAAAACCGGTGGCAAACAAAAAAGAAGGCAAAGATAAAATATGCCAATATAATAGGTTGGAAATATGGCTCAAAGAATCTAACGTACAAGCAGCACTATACCAAGGAATATTAAGACCGCTGGTAGAAAAGCTGGAAAACGAAACTCAAGATAGGGGTAGTAACCTAGACAAATGCGGAGAATATTTTAGCGGATATCGTCGTCTGGCAATGATGGAGCATCAACGTTGGAGCAGGGCTCATATAATGGCAGGTTGGGAGTATAAGCCCCTTCCGGAAAAGAGAGAGCTTGCAAAACAACATCCCAGCATTGTGCCGTATGAATTCGTTAAAGGTCAAGATTATTTCTATGATATTATTAACGTATTGATGGCAAAAAAAGAAAAATAGGAAAAAGAGATTTGTAAAAAAAAGAAGGCATGCCGAAGGAAAAAAAGGCATGCCTTTTTTGTACTTAAAACGTAATAAATCGACAAAGCGAGATATCAAACGGCGACATATGGTATTTTTTTAGTAAATAAAGAAGGGGTAACGTTGACTAATAACCAAAAATATAGTTATAGTTTAGTTAATACTTTTGTGGAGCGTGCGTATGCGTACGCACGTATTTGGGTGAAAAAATGAAAGCAAGTTTGACTTTTAAGAAAGTGGCAGTTACGCTAGCGGTAGCGATAGCTCTTTTGATTCTAACGCTAAGCGTTAGTTTTGCACTAACTATGGGCAACGTTCCCGTAGCACAAGCAGAAGGCGAATCGTCAACGCTAAGTTACGTTAACGCAGAACCTAGCGAGCTAACGGTGACGGAAGTCGGTGGCGGAATTACTCGCTTTGGCGATGCTGTTTTCGAAATAGAATCCGAAAAGGGCGATGGAGCAACGCTTATTGCCGTATACGCAATATACGAGTCCGAGCCTAACGTAAAACTCACTCTCCACAATAGCGGAAACAAATATACGCTCTTTGGCGTACGTGAAAACTTCACGATAGTTGGCGAGTGGGTGGCAAGCGTATTTACTGCAACTTGGACGGCAAATAATGGCACTCTCTATAATATGGATGGAACTGCGTTTGATACTAGTCGCTTAATATACTATGGCATAGGCATTCCTGCTGCAGAGATGCCATATTTCAGTGGCACGCACACAAGTTCTTCGTCATATAATGCAACAATTTGGACGGTTACGGGCAAGAAGGATGATGGCTCAAATTATTCTGCAGATTATGTTCCAGCAAACGCAGTTTCAGCGACATGTAAAATGACGGTTGACAACGATGCGGATGTAAAAAAATATGTAGACACGTTGGGTACGCAAACGATTGCGACAAACTCAACGACAGGTGTGAATGTTGCCCCAACATCTGATGTTTATGGAAATCGACACTCTGGTGCTTATGCAAACTGGTTTGCTGCGGGAGTGGCAGATGCTTCACTTATCAATAGTAATTCACAATTCCACAAGGTTACAGATAGTAATGGAAACTCCATAAAGGAAACAAAAAAAGGGCTTGGCTTTTATACGAATGCTTCCACGAATACAAACTTCAGTTGGTATTTTATAACCATACCGGTTCAGTTTGATGGAAAACTTAAGCAAGGAATCGCTTCAGGGAAATATGAAAAAGTGCAAGTTCACGTTGACGTAGGAGTACAAGTTGGAATGTGTGCAAGAAGGAGTGGCGGTAACGGTAGAACTGAAGCGTGGGTAGAACTATACAATGACGTCGTAATGGATACACTATCAATGACGGCAAGTGGGCAAAGTCTAGGTTCCGTTACGGGATACCCGTTTTCTTTTGGTAAAACCACATATAACGATGGAAAATGTATAACAACGAAGTCGGTAGGATATACCAATGGAACATCATATGTCACTGTCGATGATGTTGTCGAGAGAGAAGTAGAATATGGTGAAAATTCTAAGGCAAAAGGCTTTACTATTTGCTTTAGAATGCTTGTTTATGATTCAGTTGGTCATAATGGTACTGCGTGGGCAACATATAATGAACATTATGCGTTTATGAATTCCATATCGTATACCATAAGTACGGTTTCGGACGATGTAAAGGAAACATACTCTTATAACCTTTTTGCTAATGCTCAAGAAGGTGCAGTTTTAAGTCAAGAAGCAGAAAGCACGGCAGAAAGCATTACTACCAATTCATTTAACAACTCTTTGGAAATAGGCGATGCTCCTTGGGCATACGATGGTTACTCTTTTGAAGGTTGGAGCACTACTGCAGACGGCACGGCCACAGGTAAGGTCGTAAGCGTTCCCGATGGTGAAACAAGTGCTACCTATTATGCTATTTGGAAGAAGAAACAATATCCGTTTGTTACATATGACACCTACTATACGGATGAAATTAATAAAGTTAGTGTGATTAGGGAAAGCACAAGCATTGTGGATGGCGGAGAAGCCACGGTTCCCGAAGCGGATAGTGGCGGTAACGATTACGCCGGATATGGTGGAGCGGTAATAAAATATCTGCCGAACGGATTAAAATCGGGAGAAACGGAAGACTTGTCTGCGACCTTAGATACCAATAGGGGCATAGTCTTATCATACGAGAGAGAATTCAAGGCTCCGAGCGTAGCTATTATAGGCACCGGGGCGGAAGTAGACTACGGTCAAACAATCAACATGGATTCCTATATGACCATGTCTCACGAAAAGGGAAGCAATCTACTAAGTAGAGTTTGGAAGAAAGTGGATGGCGAAAACCTAATTGATACCAATAGCGTACTAAGCAACGTATTAGAAAGTGGCGAGTACAAAGTACTCGTTACTGCAAGCGTTACTATAGACGGCGGTATATATGGAAAAGAACTAACAAGAGAAACTCTTTCGGGAGATACCATAACTTGTACTATTAATCCATTACCCATAACGCTAGTGTGGAAGGTGGATGGTGCAGAAGAAGATAGCATAGTATATGATGGGGGTTCCCATGAGCTTACGGTAATTGCGGACGGAGCCGTGCCCGGCGAAACCATACAACTGGACGTTAGTGGTAACGTATTGGAAACCAATGCGAATAATTATTCCGCTCAAGCAAGTTTTGCACAAGAATATCCCAACTACACTCTAGAAGGCGAAACGGAAAAGACCTGGAGTATTACTCCTTGCCCCGTTGCTCTTGCTTGGACGCTAGATGGTAACAACGCAACTAGCGTAAAACACGATGGTGAAGAACACATGGTAAAAGCTATCGTTACCAACTATATAGACGAAGACGTAGTTAGAGTAAACGCATATGAAGGTGATTATGAAGGCAAGGTAGGAAAGGGTACTTACGTTGCTGTTGCATCCGGCATAGATAACTCGAACTATACCCTAGAAGGTGGCAGAAACGTAAACTTCGAGTGGGTTATAGAAGCAATATTAGCAACTGCAAGCTGGGAAAGTGATTCCTATACCTATAACGGAAGCGTTCAACATCCCAGTTTGAAAGTAAGCGGATTCGATACAACCGATACCGTAGAATTTAACGTAAAGATATATAAAGACGGATATATCGTCTCTCAAAAAGCAGTTAAAGGTAGTGGGGCAAGCGAATATACCTTCACTACCACTGAAGTAAACGCAAGCACCAGTGCTATTTATGCGGGCGATTACGTTATTAAGTGCGATGCTATTATATATGACGGAGAAGGAGTAGAAAGCACCAAGTATGACTTCGAAATTGCTCCCGAAGACCAAGAATACAGCATTGCTAAAAAGGTTATAGACGGCACTAACGTATGGAAGTATAGCGTAAATAACGGCGTAGATAACGAGTATGAAGACGGCGTAACGACGCTTGCCTTCACAGGATATAAATATGCACTCAAGTCTTCGCTTGATACTTCCGCTCTTTGCTATAACCAAAACACCGAGTCAACCGACAATGCTCCCACCCTTAGTTACTCAACCACGGGTGGAGATAGCATCTTGGTAGGCGAATACGTTACCACCTTTAACTTTACGAGTGATAACTATGAGCTTGGTGGAAATAATACTATTTCTTGGGAAATAGTACCAAAAACGTTGGCTATTTCTTGGGCACTTGATGGAAACAGCAATCTAAGCAAGGTTTATAACGGAAGCGAACATACCTTGGTTGCAACGCTAGAAGGCGTAGTAGATAGTGAACCTTGTGTTATAACCCTAACGGAAGGAACTTATAATGAAACTAACGCCGGCACTTATACCGCAAGTGTTAAAGGCATTAGCAACATCAACTACGCTCTTCCCCAAGAAAACAGCGTAACGTGGTACGTAACCGCTCTTCCAGTAGCAGTAGAGTGGTCTAACGGCGAGTTCACGTATAATGGCAGAGCTCACACCGTTACCGCAAGCGTAACCAATTTGGCATTGGAAAGCGACGTAGTAACCTTTAATTATACCGGAAACACCCAAACCTTCGCAGGAAGTAATTATGGTGCTCAAATAACCGGCATTAAAGATAATGCCAACTACACCATCGAAGGCTCCACAAATCTAAGCAAGATTTGGAACATCGCTCCCAAGACTATTTCTTTAGAGTGGGCGGTAGATAGGAATAGCGAACTCAACGTTACATATAACGGCGTCGTTCGTAACCTATCCGTAACGGCCGGCGACGTAGAAGGCTCCGATATGGTAAAGGTTTCTCTCGGTGGTCAAACGAGTGCAACCAATAAGGGCAGTTATACCGCAACCGCAACCGGCATAGTGGATAACTCAAACTATGCGTTACCCGAAGAAAAGAGCGTTACCTGGAGCATTAGGGCTCTTCCCGTAGTAGTAACGTGGACGAGCGACACCCTCACCTATAACGGCGAACCCCAATCCGTTACCGCAGTTATTGAAAACGCTCAAAACGGCGAAACCGTAGCCTTTACTTATGCCGGCAACACTCAAACCAACGTCGGTAGCTATGAAGCAAGCATCACCCTTAATAACGATAACTATACTTTGGATGGAGCAACGGGTAACGTTCACGCTTGGGAAATCATAGCAAAGGAAATTACAATCAACTGGACTCTTGGCGGACAAAGTGAATTTAGCCTAATTTATGACGGCGTAGAACACGTCGTGCAAGCAGAAGCAGTAGGGGCTGTTGGAAGCGACCTTATAGAACTAACCCTTGGTGGAACCAAGAGTGCAAAGGACGTAGGTAGCTATGAAGCTACCGCAAGCTTCAAGGAAGCATACTCCAACTACGTTCTCGCCGGCGAAACGACAAAAGAATGGAACATCACGCAAAGAGAAGCTATCATCAAGTGGCTACTTGACGGCGAAGAAAAAACGAGTGTGAACTACGATGGGAACAACCATGTCGTTACCGCACAAATCACCAATGCTCAAAACGGAGAATCCGTCACCGTAACGGCATATTCGGGTTCCGTATTAAGCGGAAACGGAAGCCTAGTTGGTGGAAATACCGCTAGTGCAACGGGCTCTTATGAAACCACAATCCAAACCATTAGCGATAGTAAAAACTACTCTTTGCCCGCTCAAATAAGCGTAACGTGGGAAATCGCTCCCAACGCTATAAGCATAGAGTTTATTGGAGATGCTTTCACCTATAATGGTGAAATGCAAAGAGTAACGGCAGTCGTTAGCGGGATAGGTGCAAGCGACCTTGGAACACTAACCATGCTTACCGATGGTTCGGTTGCAAGTAGCGTAACTAATGAAGTAAGAGACGGAAAACAATACGTCTACTTCAATGCTACCAATGCCGGCGATTATAAAGCAATTATCAGCGGTATAGATGGAACCAACAAAGAAAACTATACCTTCTTAGGACTAACCGAACGTGATTTCAGCATCGCTCCCTTAACCATTATGGTAGAGTGGGATGCTCTCGGTGGCGTATATGCTAAGGATAAGTATTTTGCAACCGCACAAATAACTAACAAGGCAAAGGACAGCGACGAAATCATTTTATCATATCAAACTACCGGCGATGAATACGCAGAAGATAGCAACTTCGCAGTTAACGTAGGCGAATATGAAACGGAAATAACCGCTATTTCTAACCTTAACTACACCCTTGATAATGCAGTCGCTCTCAGTGCTTCTTGGAGCATTTCCGCTAAACTGCTTACTGCGTTTAGCTGGAGCCAAAACTCATTTGTATATACGGATGAAGCCTGCACTGTTACCGCCAGCATAGAAGGCGGTGCCTTGGTAGCGGACGACGGCAAGCTTTATGATGGCGACGTCATTAACGTTACCTATCAAGGTGAAGTAGGCGTAAACTACGGTGCATCGGCAATTGACGGCAATTCTGCCACTAATGCCGGCGAATACGTTGTAACGGTACTAAGCGTAGGCAATGCAAACTACCACATCGGCGAAGTTAAGACTGACCTTATTGTTGCAAGAAAAGATTTAATTATCACCAGCACTTCCGACTGGGCAAAAACCTATGACAAGGTAGATACATATACTAGCTTCGCTTATGAAGCAATAGAAGATTCCGACGTAGAATTGAGTGCATCGTTCGATACCGCTCAAGCAGGCGACAGTGCTTTAACGTTTGTTCTTTCCGGCACCGATGCAAGCAACTATGCCGTTTCTCTTGATGGTCTTGCTCTCGACGTTGACTACATAATAAGTGGTAACGCATACGTCGTAAAAGCAGGCGTTGCAAAGATATATCCCAAGACTGTAACCGCTGTTGGTAACTCAGAAAAGGTCTTTGACGGCACTCGTATCGCAAACGCATTTAGCATAGAGTCCGGCATCATTGATGGAGACGTAGTAAACGTAAGCGGTACTTATGAAAGCGAGATGGTAGGCGACCGCAACGTTACCTTGAGCCTTGATAACGCAAACTACGTTCTAAGTGCTACCACGATATCCGGTACCATTACTCCTAAGGCAATAGCTCTTAATTGGGTGGGTCAAGCAGAATATGAATATAACGCAAAAGAACAAGGCGTTAGCGTAAGCGTAAGCGGTATGGTAGAAGGATACGAAGAAAGCTTGTCTGCTACCGGTTCCGTAGAAAAATCATTTATTAATAATACCAAGTTCAACCTAAAGAACGCAGGTGATTATGCCGTAACTATTGCACTAAAGGCAAACACCAACTACACGCTAGAAGGTCAATTGACTACTAAAGAGTGGAGCATTAGCAAGAAAGTTTTGGTTGCAACGTGGAACGAAGAAAACAAATTTGCATACAATAAAGAAGAACAAACCTATGCTCCCGTCATCAGCGGTGTGATTGATGGCGATAACGTAGAAATAAGCGTTACGGGAACCGTTGCCACCAATGCAGGAACCTATAATTCCGTAATTAGTGCAATAACCGGTACCGATTCAGTAAACTACGAACTCCCCGAAAATGCAACGAAAGAGTGGAATATCGAAAAGGCAGAAATTCTTGGTATTGTATTTAACGGCGAAGAATTCACCTATGACGGAAAAGTAAAGGCAATTAACGTTTCTGCTACCACGACGCAGTTTGGCGACGAAGTGATCGTTGTTTACACCGGAGCAGAAAGCGAAAACCAAGCAACCAACGCCGGCGAATATGACGTAATCGCAACCATAGAAGAAAGCCAAAACTATCAAGCACTAACGCTTAGAGCAACCCTTAAGATAGCTAAGGCGGAAATACTTGGCGTAACTATTGCAGACGGCGAATACGTATACGACGGCACGGAAAAGAGCGTATCCGTAGACGGCGACGTCACTTCCTATGGCGATGCAGTAAGCGTAACCTATTCCTTGAGCGGAACGACTCTTGGCGGAGAAGACGTTAGCCTAACCGGTAACGCAATTAAGTCTGCCGGTGAATACGTTGTCGTCGCAGTCCTAAACGCAGGTGCAAACTATGAAGAAAAGACCTTGAGTGCAAACTTAACGATTAGTGCAAAGGCATTGGCGTTTGTTTGGGGCAAGACCGGAAGTGAAAGTGGCGTATACGATGGAAAAGCACACGGAATTACCTTCCTAGCAAACGGAGTTATAGAAGGTGACGACGTTAAGATTTCGCTACTCATAAACGGCGAAAGTACCGTAGTAAACGCAGGCGAAACCTTCTCTAAAGCATTTGTTAACGCATCTCAATCCGCATACGTTATTAGCGTTCAAGCAGTAGAAGGCACCGATAGCATTAACTACGTAGCAACCGGTAACCAAAGCGAAAGCCTAAGCATTGCAAAACGCACCATCGTTGTAGAAGGCTTTACCGATGGAACCAAAGAATATGCTCCCGCCGACAAGATTTCCTTCGTATATGCAAAGAGTCTTGTAACTCTTACTCCCGTACTACAAGAAGGTAGCGTGGTAGCAGGGGAAGACGTTCAAATCAACGTAGCAAACAATGCAGAACAAAACGCAGGAAGCTATAAGCTTAGCGTAACGCTTGCAGAAAACGAAAATTACACCATGGAAGCCGTAACTAAGGCATGGGAAATCACTCCCAAGACCATAAGCATTTCTTGGGAAGGCGAAACTAATGTAACCTATGATGGCGAAGAACATGAAATCAACGCAAAAGCAAGCGGAAACATTGATGGTGAAAGCCTTGATATCGTCTACGCAGATAACGTTGCAAAGAATGCAGGCACCTATACTGCAAAGATAAAGAGCGTTGGTAATGCAAACTATAAGGTTGATTCTAAAGACCTAACCAAGACCTTCGTCATTAAGCCCGCAGAAATCCTTGGAGTAAGCCTTGCAAGCGGAGAATACCTATGCGATGGAAGCGAATATGGATTAACCGTTTCCGGAACCAAGACTCAATTTGGCGACAAGATTAGCGTCAACACGGTTACCAAAGATAAGGATGGCAAGGTAGTAGAAAATGAAATTGCTACCGCGGGTGAATACAAAGTATTCGTCACCATAACCGCAGGTGATAACTACGTTGCAAAGACGCTCGAAGCAAGCCTAGTAATTAAGGCTGTCGTCATCGAAAGTCCGAAGGGAGAAGAAGACAAGTCGGCTGTTAACGTAGAAAACGAAAAAGGATTCGCCCCCGGAACAACTCTTGAAGCAACTTCTCAAGAATATAAGTTAACCGAGAAGCCGGAAGTTGAAGTATCAACCATAAAGGCAAACGAAAAGGTAGCAATGGTTTATAACGTAAGCCTTCTCCAAAACGGCACGGAAGTAACTCTTGAAGAAACCATCACCGTAAGACTTCTCGTTCCGGAAAATCTTGCAAATACCGAGTTCCGTATCTTGAACGTAGCAAACGGTGAAGAAGCAGAGCTAGCTTACACCATGGATGGAGAATACGTTCTTGTTCAAACCGATAGTGTTGCAACCTTCGTATTCGTATATGCTCCCACGACAACGGATTACTTGCAAGCATATTTACTCTATATCATTATCGCTATAGTAATCTTAATACTTGCCGTCGCATTGATTATCATCATTGCAATCAAGAGCAAGAAGCACGTCATTAGATTCGTAACCGGTGGCGTAGAAGTTGCTGGTGGAAACGTGGGTGCAATGAGCGTAAGACATGGTAGCAAAGTAGTGCTTCCCGAACCCAGCGTAAGCGGTATTCATTTCGAAGGCTGGTATTCCGATAAGAACTGCACCAAGAAGGCAAACTTGAGCAAAGAAGACGGATTTACTCCTTTGTATGCAAAGAGTGGTCTTTCCGGCAGAAAGGGACAAGGCAAACTGCCCAATGCGTTTACCGATAACCTAGAATTCAAGGGTTGGTATACCGATGAAACCTATACCCAAAAGGCAGACTTCAAGAAACTTGGCAAGAAGGATGCCGTCTTGTATGCAAAGTGGGGCGTAAAGAGAATAAAGAGCAAGTACCCTTTGTGGATTGATGAAGATTAATCTATAAAAACAAAAAGGCCCGCATCAAGCGGGCTTTTATTTTTAATAAATCGGATAAAACTTAATGGAGTAAGTCAAAAAAGTCGTTAACAGAGAGTTTTCCTTCTTCAAGAAGTAAGAATTTGTCGTTGAATTCGTCTACCGTATTTAAAGAAACGTGCAACGCATAATCAAAAACGTCTTCGGAAATAAGGCTTTCTTTAAAACAATTTACCATCCTAAAACGAATGCTTCCGGTGTCTATATCAAAGTCAAAAGAACCTGCTAACAAGGACTCGTTTACACAAGACGTAGCAACGGCCCCATCCTTAATATTATCTTTGCTCATCTTGAAGGGAAGCGTTGAGTTGACGTAGAAAATTTGTCGTTGAGCATCTACGTTTATGATGAAGTCCACCGAAATATCATTGGTGTAAAAACCCAGGCTAACACTAAGGGTTTCTTCGTCCGCATCAAAGCTAAGGTCGTTTTTCTTCAGGTAAGAACAAAGAGCGTTGAATACGCTAATTGCTTTTTTCATATCGTTATCCATAGCCGGCTCCTTAATTGTTCTTGAAGAAATCATAGAATTCTTCTATGCTCATATCTCCGTCTGCGACGGCGATTAATTTGTCCTTAACGTAGTCGACAGAGCCAAAAGCCGTAAAAAACATATACTTAAAAGCTTCCGGGCTTATTAAACTATTGGAAAAAGACGTCGTCATCCTAAATATAACGGTGCCTGCAAGAATGTTGTAATCGAAGCATCCGTTGTTGACAATGTTGTTTAATATACTTACCGCTAGGGCGATATCAACGCTCTTTTCCGACGGAATCCTTATGGGAAATCGCGATAAAAGAAGGACGATTTCTTTGTCTTCTAAAACTGCGATATAGAAATCAAAAGAAGCCACTCCCGTCTTAGAGCCGGAAAATACGTGTAGCTTATCGGGTTTTGATTCATAAGCCAAGCCGGCGTCGTCCAACATTTTGCAGATGGTATCAAAGACGAAGCGGGCGTTCTTTAGCCTTTTTGCGTCAGACATAAATTCTCCTTTTAGTTAAAGCCTATTTTACGGCGTTTTCCGACCGTTTCGGTCTTATTGAATTCTCCGTCCATAATAGCAAGAGAGAAGTCGGCTTTGGTGAGCGTGACGGATTTTTGACCGTCCAGTTGACATCTCATGCTGGCTTTTGCCCAAGTTCTTTCGAATAGGTTGCGGACGAAACGGGCATTGCTGAAATCCTTGCTTGTTAAGAATTCTTCGCTTAGGGAATCAAAGTATTCTTTGGCAACCACGAATAAATCGTCGCTGTATTTGAAATTGTCTTTTACCATGCGGGCAAAGATTTCAAATAATTGCTCTTTGGTAAAGTTCGGGAACTCAATTTTATAAGGAATTCTGCTTTGTAGACCGGGATTGCCTTGCATGAGAAGTGACATCTCGTCTTTGTATCCGGCAAGAATAACAACAAGGTCTGTGCGATGGTTTTCCATTTCCGCAATTAGAGTATCGAGTGCTTCACGGCCATAATCTCTGCCGGCGTCTTCCGTGCGGTATAACGAATAGGCTTCGTCTATGAAGAGAACAGAGCCGTATGCATCACGGCAAGTGCTTGCGGTTTTGGGTGCAGTTTCACCAATAAATCTTCCGCAAAGGTCTCTGCCGGCACATTCGTGGAAGTCACCAATACGAAGCACGCCTTTTTCTCTTAGCAACTTACCTATAATTCTTGCAACCGTGGTTTTACCGGTGCCGGGGTTGCCTATAAATTGCATATGGATGCAAGGCTTTTCCAAGGTTTCATCTTGTTGAGAAAGCATTATTTGAGCGACGATTTCATCAATTTTTTCTTTTAGTTTGTCGCTTGCAACAAGTTTAGCAAGAAGCTCTTCGCCCGTGCGTTCATCTATGGAAACGACGTTGCAAATTTGGAGAGCGTCTTTTTTGGAAATGACGGCGTTTGGCTTGTTGGTTTTGGAATTAGCTAAGTGCTTTTTATAAATCAACTCGTTAACAACCTTTTTTATGGTGTTCAAACCATAGAATCTGCCGTCGCTCTTTTCTTCACGGATGCGTTGGTTAAAGGCTTCTAATCCCTTTGGGCTTATGGTGAATCCACGCTTTTCTATTTCTTTAACAGCAAAGGCTTCTATTTCTTTTTTGTTTAGCGGAGAGAAGGAAACGTCTTTTATGAAAACAAGGTCGTTTAGAGCGACTTTTGCCTTCTTAAGCACTTCTTTTTCTACAAAAGGCAAGGTGAAAACGAATATGCAAGCCGGAGAATATTGAGAAAGCTTAAGTAGGAATGTCTTGAATTCCGGCAAAGCAAATGCGTTCATAGCTTCGCTTAGGTCGATGGCAACTATTTGCACTTGTTGTGAATTGTAGCGACGGTCTAATAAATCCAAAGCATCTTTGTACGTCGTTTCATGTATCGGCACGGGACGGTTATACGTTCGCTTTATGAGCTTGGTTTCAACCAAAAGATTGCTTAACAACTCCAGTGCAGTAGAAAGGCCGTAACCCTTGTTGATAGAGAAAAGATAGCTTTGAGCAATAAAAACAGATTGGTTATTATGCTTAATAATATCGGGGGCAATGGCCACGATTTCTTGGCATAAGTCTTTGAACTCGTATGCTCCAACGAGAGCGTTTATGTCGTCTAAGGCACTCTTTTGTTGGGGTTCATCATCGTTTTTGTCATCGTCATCTGTCTCGCTGAAAAGGGGGCTTTCTTCGTCATCATCGTCATCTTCATCGTCGTTTCTTAAGCGAGAAAGCATCTTTTTGAAAGTATCGACGTCGGGGTCGTTTTCTATCTCGTCTTCCGAATCATCTTCTTCATGGTTGCTTTCTTTAAGTTCGGAAAAGTCGTCTTTGTCTTCAACGGTAAAGGTGGCAATAGTCGAAAACTCTTCTTCGCCGTAAGTCTTATTAAAGAATTCGGATATTAGTTTTTTTGCACTGTCCACACTAAAACCAAGGCTTTGTGGAATAAGCGTGACGGAAGTGAAAGAAACGTCTTCAAAAGAAAGGTCGTCTTCAAATTCTTCTTTTAGGAAAGAGCAAAGATTTTCGATGGGTAAAACGTCATCATGTTGATGTTCCAAAACCCAAAATGGATCTAACTCAAAAATTATCTTTTGTGCCATAAGAACTCCTTATCGTAATAAAACGTTAACTATAATATTATATAACAAAAGCACGGGGTTTTCAATAGCGAAAAACAAACGCAAACAATTGGTCGTAAATAATAGGGTTTGAAATTTAAGTTAACGTATGGTATCATTAAATTAGAAATATTAAAACGTTAAAGGAAGATAGAAATGACAAGTTGGGAAACTTTTGAAGTTGATAGTACGGCATATCTAAATCGCTCTTTTGGTACATATGCTCAATTTAGCTGTACAGGCGGGAGCAATTCTAGAGTTTCCGACATCTTTGTTGTAACGGCGAGTGGGAAACGGTAAAGCTAATATGTAAAAAATAGAAAAGACGGACGTTTCCGTCCGCCTTGGGTGTAAGTTCAAAATGAGCCGATTGCTTTATTCAACCTTTCCGGCTTTAACGGCTTCAAAGTCCGCTTCGATTTCGGCGGAAGGTTTCTTGGTGAGAAGTGAAACAACTACGATGAGTATGGTTGAGAAAATGAAAGCGGGAAGGAGTTCGTAGATAGCAAAAACACCACCGAGCTTACTGATGACAAGTTTCCAAAGGAAAACCATGCCTGCACCGCCAATCATACCTGCGATAGCTCCGGCTCTCGTCGTTCTCTTCCAGAATAGAGAGAAGAGCATGATGGGGCCGAACGTTGCACCGAATCCTGCCCAAGCAAAAGAAACGATTTTGAAGATTACGCTGTCTTTATCAAGAGCAATAACTGCTGCAATAATGGCTATTATGCAAAGCGTAATTCTAGAAATCCACAAAACCTGTTTATCCGATGCGTTTTTCTTAAAGATACCTTGGAAGATGTTCTTTGATACCGATGAAGCGGCAATAAGAAGATATGAGTCGGAAGAGCTGATGGTTGCAGCAAGTATGCCTGCCATAACGAAACCTGCAATAATGGGCGGGAAGAAGCTTATGGAGAGCTTAATGAAGATGTTTTCTGCATCAGCATTGGTAAGGAATTCGTAGGGGAAGAGTTTTCTACCCATGATGCCGATGAATACGGCAATAGCAAGGGAAATGATAACCCATACCATAGCGATTCTTCTGGAAGCACCGAGTTCTTTTTCTTTGCGGATTGCCATAAAGCGAAGGAGTACTTGTGGCATACCAAAGTAGCCCAAGCCCCAAGCAAGCATAGAGAAGATGGAAAGAACGCTATAAGGCTTAGCTTCTCCCCAAACAACAGCGTTACCGGCTTCGTTAACACCGGGATTTGCAAGACCAAAGAAATCTAGGAATCCGGGGATACTGCTTGCGTTGTCTATGATGGCTCCCATACCGCCTGCTTTTATTGTGCCGATGATAACAACAACAGCAAGAGCGATTATCATAACTATACTTTGCATAAAGTCAGATGCACTTTCTGCAAGGAATCCGCCGACAAGGGTATAGAGTATTACGAACAATGCACCTAAAAGCATCATAAGTTCATAGGGGAGACCAAATAGTGAGGAGAATAGTTTACCGCAGGTTACAAAACAGCTTGCCGCATAAACCGTAAAGAACACGAGAATGAATAGGGATGCGATAAACATGATAATTTTGTTCTTTTCACGGAAACGGTTGGAGAAGAACTCGGGGATGGTGATAGAATTGTTTGCTCTAATACTATATCTGCGAAGACGCTTGGAAACGATAAGCCAATTTAGATAGGTACCAATTGCAAGACCTATTGCCGTCCAAACAGCATCAGCAAGACCGCACCAATAAGCAAGTCCGGGTAGTCCCATAAGAAGCCATCCGCTCATATCTGATGCTTCCGCACTCATTGCGGTTACCCATGGTCCAAAGGAACGACCGCCAAGGAAATATTCTTCGGAGCTTTTGTTTGCACGTTTAGCATAAAAGAATCCAATAGCTAAAACGGCAAGCATATAAACTATCATGGCAACAAGTATTTGAATTTGGTCAGAAGTCATAATCCATCTCCTTTGTGCGAACCTAGAAAAAACTATATTTATGATATCATACCATAAATAAAGCCTTTATTCAAGATGGCAGGCAAAATAATTATATTATCAATCCAAAAAAGCAAACATGTTTTACTCAAAACAAGAAAAAATGCAAAAAGAAAACCTAATTCAAACAATGGTGTTTAAATTAGGTTCTTGCCGGAGGGGAGAGTGTAATACGAGTCGAACCACATTATTAATATACTATTTTATAGTATATTAAAGTTTTTAATTTTGTGAAAAATCCTATTAACATCACAAGTTTTTACGCGTTTGACAATTTTTTAAAATCAAAAAACATATAATACAAGTATCAGCATACTGATAGTTATATAAAAAATATTTAGCGTGATATTGACACAAGTATCAGTATAGTGATATAATTTGATTAAACAAGGAGATAATATA
>JAZNYA010000061.1:0-10868 GCA_045594145.1 Candidatus Stercoripulliclostridium sp.
GGCTCGCCCCAGTATCTCTGGCGGTTGAAAGCCCAGTCCTTCATCTTGTAGTCGGTCTTTGCGTGACCAACGCCGAGCTCTTCCATCTTTTCTATCATTTTAGCGATAGCGGGCTTAACTTGTAGTCCGTTTAGGAAGTCGCTGTTAACCATAATTCCTGCACCTTCTTTTGCACAGTAAGGTTCTTCTTGTACGTTGACGTCGCTCTTTATAACTTCGATGATGGGAAGGTTATATTTTTTTGCGAAATCCCAGTCACGTTTGTCGTGTGCGGGAACTGCCATTATAGCACCGGTACCGTAATCCATCATAACGTAATCTGCGGTGAAAATCGGTATTTCGGTACCCGTAATAGGATTGATGGCAACCATACCTTCAACTTTTATGCCGGTCTTATCCTTGTTTACTTGCACACGGTCGAACTCTTTCTTTAGCTTTGCTTGTTCTTGGTAAGCAGTAACTTCTTCTGCGTTAACAATGTATTCTTTGTTGTCACGGAGAAGGGGATGTTCGGGAGAAACTACTAGGAAAGTAGCACCGAAGATGGTATCGGGACGGGTGGTATAAACTACCAAGGGATATTCGTTTCCGCCGTATTTTACCTTGAAGGTAACTTCTGCACCTTGGGATTTGCCTATCCAGTTTTGTTGTTCGGTTTTAATTCTTTCGGGGAAGTTTACGTTTTCAAGTCCGCTCAAAAGTCTTTCTGCGTATTCACGAATCTTAAGGAACCAAACGTCTTTTTCCTTTTGAACTACTTCTGCTCCACAGCGGTCGCAAATTCCGCCTTGGCTTTCTTCGTTAGCAAGAACAACCTTGCACTTAGGACAGAAGTTAACGGTGGTGGTAGCTTTGTATGCGAGACCTTTTTTGAAGAGTTGGATGAAAATCCATTGGGTCCACTTGTAATAATCGGGGTCGGTGGTATCTATGGTACGAGCCCAATCGAAGCTATAGCCGACTTGCTTTAGTTGTTTTTCGAATTGCTTGATGTTGTTATCGGTAACGATGCGGGGGTGTTGCTTGGTTTGCATAGCATAGTTTTCGGTGGGTAGACCGAAAGCGTCGTAGCCGATGGGGAAGAGAACGTTGTAACCTTCAAGACGTTTTTTTCTGGCGATAACTTCCATGGAAGAGAAAGCTCTAATGTGGCCAACGTGGAGACCTGCACCGCTGGGATAAGGGAACTCGATTAGGCCGTAAAACTTAGGCTTAGAAGCATCTTCGCCCGTTTCGAAAACTTTACCGTCGTACCAGTAATTTTGCCATTTTTTTTCGACTTTAGAAAAATCGTATTTTTGTGCCATGTTTTTTACTTCCTGTAAATTAAATTTATCCTAACTATTATACAATACCCGCTTTCTTTTAGCAAGTGAATACCCGAGTTATTTGGCGTTATATTTATTTTATATATAAAAAAGCGTGCGTGCCCGTGCGACTTCACCAAATCTACACTTAATTTATATTGCTTTTGCACGTGCGTATGGTGTATAATTACACATATGGCTAAAATATTCTCTTCCAGAAACATAATGCTTGCGGTTGCCACGATATTGATTATCGTGTTAGTTGCCATGTGCATTGTGGTGAGCATCAAGCCGAAGGAAGACTTCAAGGGAGTGCTAGACCCCAATGAAGTTACCAAAACGGAAGGAGTAATTTATAGTTTGGAAACGGAAAACGAATTCAAGCGTGACTTGAGCGACTTTTTGGAAAACGTACTCTCGGCATTTTTTAATACGGTAGAAGATTTTAAGGGTACTTCAATAGAAATAAATAATTCTGCAGCAGTTTCCGTTCCCCTTATGAATATATTTTCCAAAGCGGGTATTCCATCAGATAAACTTCTTAATTTTTCCGAGTATCTAAAGACTCTCGATATGGGTGATGCCATGACAGAGTTTTGGCTTTTCATAATAAGAGTAGACGAGCTACCTGATGGTAGTTATGAAGGTAGATTTGCAACGCCCGCCGAACTTGCCGAAATTTTTACCGGCAAAGTTGATTTTGGTTACGCAATAAACGATATTGTGGAAAACACGGCTCTTACTGCGGAAGAAGTTGGAAGATTGATGTACGAATTGATATATACTTTTGCCGAAGCCGACCAACGTGAAGTGCTTACCAGCGTAGGAAGAGCAAGTTTCGTAAGTTTATTTGTTTCCGCCACCACCATATATGAAGCATACGTGGAATTTAGTTTGGTAGGTGGTTCTCTCCAAGAAGCAAGAATACTTGGAGAACTTGCCTATGAAATGGGTGCGGAACTTGATGGGCTCATTAAGAATCACGGTGTACAAACCCTGCTTACTGCGTTGTGGCTTAACGGAGATAAGGCGATAGACGACACCGAGCTCAAGGAATTTTTGGCATCTGCAGGAGTGGACTCTTCTACGCTTGTTGACGTTGATGAAGTAAACACCGCTTTGCGTGCCGGCATAAACGTTGCCGAATTCGCCATTTATTTTGCACGCACAATACTTATGGAAGTAGGAAACGCACCTTTTGAATATCTTGCAACCTATCTTGCAGGAGAAAAGGAAAACGCAGAAGAGTATTTATATATGCATCAAATAACGCTTTCTCGTGCTATTGCTACCGGCATAGACGACGCACTTGATGAAGGTAACGTCATAAAGAATAAGGAAAAGCTAATAGAAGGGCTCGCTAACTTTAAGTTGACGATAGAGCAAACGGCGGTGGAAATTGCAGATACTTCTGCTCGTGTTGCCGAACTAAAAACGTATTTTTCAGAATATTTTGACGTTGTTTATGAGTTTAATACTAAGTATTCCGACATAGAAAAAATAGAAGATTTATCCACTTTGAGTGCTCAAGAACTTGTTGAACTCGAAGAGCTTTCGAAGAAATTAAATAATTTCAATTATCAAGAGATGACGGTGGGTATGGATAATTTAGCGTCTACTATATTGGTAAACATAACCTTTAATATTATGAGTCAAATAATGAGCGAAGCCTTGGGTGGCTCAATCAATTAGGAGTAAGTATGGCAGTTTTATCTTGCTTGAACGTAACTAAATATTTTGGAGAAAATCGTGTTCTCGACGACGTTTCTTTGGAAATAGAAAGGGGTAGCTTTGTTTCCATAGTCGGTGCATCAGGCTCCGGCAAAAGCACGCTACTTACCATTTTGGGCGGTATAGATAAGCCAACCGAAGGCAAGGTGGTTTTGGACGGCGTAGAAATTTCCGGCATGAGCGAAAAAGAACTTGCCATATTGCGTAGAACTAAGCTTGGTTTCGTCTTCCAATTTTTTAACCTTGCTCCATATTTGACTGCGGAAGAAAACGTGCTTTTACCTATAACGCTAAGGGGTAAAGTTAAGGAAGAAGATAAGAAAAGAGCAACGGAGCTTATGGAGTATCTTGGCATAAGCGGACTCAAAAACAAACTCCCCGGCAAAATGAGTGGTGGCGAGCAACAACGTGTAGCAATCGCAAGGGGGCTTATAATAAATCCCGAAGTTATACTTCTTGATGAACCTACCGGTAACTTGGATAGTAAAAACTCGGAAGAAATAATGAATCTTTTAAAGAAGATAAACGAAGAATTTAATACTACCATCGTGCAAGTAACGCACTCGGACGTCAATGCAAATTATGGTAACGTATTAATTACCATAAAGGATGGTAAAATAATTCGTCAAGACGTGGAAAAATTGGAAGAAACTACGGAAGTTGAAGAAGTAGCCGACGCAGAATAGGAAGCATATGAAAGCGTTTTTAAGACACATTTTAAGGAGTGCGGACTCGGAAAAAGGACAAGTAGCCGTAATCGTAATAACGATTGCGTTGGTTACTTGTATGATTTTTGTCGCCCTTGGAATGTATGACGTTTTCTTCAATCTTAACATGGCGGAGTACGATAGGGTGGCTCAAGGGGCAGATATGCTACTTGGCGACAACTTTGGTGGCGGAGAAGTATTTAGTAGAGCGAGAGTACAAAGAGTGCTATCCGCAGAGCCGGAAGGCGAAATAAAAGACGTATTATATTTTGTAAAAATCCCCACGATATTAAAGACCAAAACGGAGTCCAAATCCGTGCTTGTGGAAGCAACCGACCTTGATGAATATCTTACCAAGAATAGCATCAAGTACGTTGATATTTTTGATGCTAACACCAAAAATCCGGACTTGCCGTATAACGAAGCCGGTGGATATAGCTCGGTAATCATAAGCGAAGGCTTTGCCGAAGAAACGGGAATTAAGGTGGGAGAAATAGTGGAAGTCTACCTTCCCACTTATAATATGTATACCGATTTGGTGGTTAGGGCAATAGCCGTTAACGAAGGAATATTCGGTTCCGGTACCGACCTTAACGTACTCGTTGACTTTGATGCCGTTGGCAACCAAGGACAAGTAAACGCCGTTTATATTAACTTTACGGACGATGCGTATTTCGAAAAATACGAAAGCATTTTTAAGACCTATTTCCCGACTGTAGAGTGTGGAGAAGGTAATAGTTATAGTGAAGTCGTAGGCATAGTTACCAATAATACTTTGCTGTTTTCCATAGCTCTCGTTTTCCTTGTTGCAACGCTGGGATTAATACTCTTTACGTCGTACTTAATTATCTCTCGTAACCGCATGAGCGAAATGATAGTTTTTAAGTCCGCAGGTGCAACGCCCGCCCAAGTAGCAGGAATAATGCTTATGGAAGTTGTCTTCTATGCAGTAGTTGGCGGAGCTATGGGACTCATGCTTGGAAGAATCATGATGGGGGTTGTAACAACGGCATTGTTACCCCATGCACCTTATGCCGTAACTTATCCTTTCTGGAAGTTCTTGGTTGCCTTTATAGTATCGATTGCGGTATCCGTATTATCTACTTTGGTACCCGTATTGCAAGTGAGCAAGAAAACTGTTAGAGAACTTTCAAGTTCGGGATTTAAGAGTGCAAAAGAACCCAATCTTATTGCTTTCATAGTAAGTAGCGTATTGGTTGTAGCCATTGCGGTTACCTACGTTTTCCTTGATGGAATTGCTCTTTTGGTGCTTTCCGTGGCACTAATTATCGCAATAGCGTTTTGGATATATGCATCCATTGGTTACGTTACTTCTTTCATTGGTAAACTACTACAAAAGATAGCCGGTGGCGGACCTATATTCCTAGCCGGATTAAGCGTAAAACGCTCTAGTGCGATGCGTACGGTTACTACGCTTATTGCTGTGGTTATCACTTTCTCTTTCCTAATAACCCAACTCGTTGGCATAGTCGGTGACGCTACCATACCGTTTAGAAGTAGATATGATGCAGAGTACGTCGTTCTTGCGGAAAATCAAATGGGTGAAAAAGAGTTCAACTTAATAAAGGGAACGGCTCTCAACGTATCCGGAATAGACGGAGCCGGTTGGTTTAACTCCGTAGACTATTATCCCGTAGGCGACGACGTCAACGACCTAACCATATACGGCGTCAACGACCATTGGACGCTGGAGCATTGTACGACCGGGCTGGATGAAGGCGTTAAAAAGCGTTGGGAAGAAGCTGATATGCCCATTGTTTTAAATCAAAACGTTGCTATGCTACTCGGCGTTGATATAGGCGACAAAGTATCGTTTAACCCGGAGCATGAAGACTTTAAGGCGGAAACTTATGAGTTCACCGTGGTCGGAATAGATAGGAGCGTTTCTCAATGGGACATGGTTGCATACTGCGATTATGAAGTCAATTATCGCATGGAAGCAAATGCAACCTTCCTTATTACAGCCAGTCAAATGGATAAGGAAACTTTCGTTGAGCTTAGAGATGCCATAGAAGACCTAAATCTAAAAATGACGTTTGCTCTAACTTTCGACGAGTGGGCGTATGCCGAGCAAGAAAACTTTGCCGGAGTAGGCACGCTCATGACGTTACTGCAAATTTTGGTTTGGGTAATTTCCATAATGGGCGTAGGTAATATTGCAATAGTTACGGTTTACGATAGGCGAGCAGAGTTTAGGCTTTATAAGCTTTCAGGTATGTCGAGTAGCGACTATCTCAAGTTTGCGTTCGGAGAAGGCGTGGTTACGGCACTTTCCGGTGGCGTTTTGGGGTTTATTGCAGGTTATGCGGTCAATATGCTGGTGCCGAGTCTTGGAGCCATCATCCAAAGATACAGCGACTTTAACGTTATGCCGTGGCAACTGCTTTCCACTTTTGCAATCGGTGTTGGTGCGTTTATGATTTTATGGATGCTTATAGCACTCGTAAACCGCAACGTTAAGACCGGCTCCATCAACGAACGCAATATAAGCAGATAGCTACATATTATTATTTATAATAAAAATAGGCTTATTTTATTGCGTACGCCTAATAAATATGTTAAAATCTTCAAATAATAATCTTCCTTAGGAGATAGATATGTCTAGAAACGTAATGGATATTTTGAGAGAAAGGGGCTTTATTAAGCAAACCGTTTTCGAAGACGATTTGTATGAATTGCTCGGCAAACAAAGCGTTCCTTTCTACGTAGGTTTCGACCCCACTGCAGATAGTTTGCACGTAGGTCACTTCTTGGTTCTCATGGCAATGAGCCATATGCAAAAAGCAGGACATAAGCCCATCGTTCTTTTGGGTGGCGGTACCGCTATGGTTGGTGACCCTTCCGGTAGAACCGATATGCGTTCTATGATGACCAAAGAAAACATCAAGCACAACGTAGATTGCTTCCGTAAGCAAATGAGCAGATTTTTCACTTTTGAAGGCGAAAATGCTGCAATTATGGTTGATAATGGCGATTGGCTATTGAATCTTAACTACATTGATTTCTTGAGAGAAGTAGGTGCTCATTTCTCCGTTAATAGAATGCTCACCGCAGACTGCTATCGTCAAAGAATGGAAAAGGGACTTACTTTCCTAGAGTTCAACTATATGCTAATGCAAGCATACGACTTCTTGGTTCTCTTCAAGAAGTATGGTGCAGTTTTAGAGTGTGGTGGCGACGACCAATGGTCCAACATGCTAGCAGGTGCCGACCTTATTAGAAGAAAAGAAGGTGCTCCCGCATACGCTATGACTTTCTCACTTCTTCTCACCAGTGAAGGAAAGAAGATGGGCAAGACCATGAAGGGTGCATTGTGGCTAGATGAAAACAAAACGACTCCTTATGAGTTCTACCAATATTGGCGTAACGTTGACGACAACGACGTAGAAAAGTGCCTGGGATTCCTTACCTATCTTCCCATGGATGAAGTTAAGGCTCTTTGCAGTTGCTACACCGTTGATGAAAACGGCGTAAAACGTTTTGATGGCAAGATTAACGAAGCAAAAGCAAGACTCGCTTACGAAGTAACTAAAATCGTTCACGGCGAAGAAAAGGCAGCTCTTGCAGAACGCCAAGCAAAAGGTGCTTTCGGCGGTGGAGGAGAAATGCCCGAAGCAGAAATGCCCGCCGGCGTTACCAAGGTTGCAGACCTTCTTGTTGCCTTAAAGCTTGCAGGAAGCCGTGGCGAAGCAAAACGTCTTATAGAAGGCGGTGGTATTAGAATTAACGACGATAAGGTTGTAGGATTCGATGCGGATATTCCCGCAGTAGCTCTTTCGGAAGGCTTTGTCATCCATAAAGGCAAGAAGCAACACATCAAGGTTATCGTTAAATAATGCAATACGCCACTATCGAAAGGGAATACGTCGTTACGACGGAAGTGTGCAAGTCTAAGTTTATTTGTAGGCTTGCACCCATAAATACCCTTGATGAAGGATTGGAGTACGTGCAAAGAATAAAGAAGGAATTTTCGGATGCAAGGCATAATTGTTATGCGATAATCGGTACTCCGGAAAGCAATTCCTTAAAGTACAGCGACGACGGAGAACCCAGCGGTACTGCGGGTGTTCCTATGATGGGAGCACTGCAAAAAAACGGACTATACGGCGTTGCTTGCGTGGTTACAAGATATTTTGGTGGTATTAAGCTCGGAGCCGGAAGGCTTGCCCAAACCTATCTTAAGAGCGTTGTTGATACCATCGATAGTGCGGAAATCGTAGAAAAGAAGCTTTCTTCCGTAATGAGCATAGAGTTATCTTACGGAGAATATAAACTCTTTAATAATTCATTTTCGGCTCTCGAACATATCGTTTTAGATACCGAATATGGACTAAATGTTAAAATAACTTTTGCGACACCGGTTCAAAATGAAGCAAAAGTGAACGAAAAAATAGTGGAACTCACTCAAGGCCGGTTCCCATCTCTACAAGAAAAAAAATATATTACATACAAGGGGTGAAACATGAAAATCACTTTGACTCAAAACAAAAAAGCAAAACCCGATTTTACTAAACTTGGCTTCGGCAAGTATTTTACCGACCATATGTTAATTATGGATTACGCTGACGGTGCTTGGCGTGAACCCGAAATCGTTCCTTATCAACAATTCAATCTCGACCCTTCAACATGTGTACTCCACTATGGTCAAGGCATTTTCGAAGGACTAAAAGCATACAAGAACGCAGAAGGCAAAATTACCATGTTCCGTCCTTACGATAACTTCAAGAGAATGAACCGCTCTGCAGAACGTCTTTGCATGCCTACTATCGACGTAGATATGATGGTAGAAGCTCTAAAGGAACTCATCATGGTTGACCAAGAGTGGATTCCTACCGCTCCCGGTACGGCTCTCTATATTCGTCCCACCATGGTAGCAACCGATGCTATGCTCGGTGTTCACCCCGGACACACCTACCGTTTCTTCATCATCCTTTCTCCCGTAGGAAGCTACTATCCCAACGGTCTACAACCCACCAAGATTTTGGTAGAAAAGGAATACGTTCGTGCTCCCCTTGGCGGAACCGGTGAAGCAAAATGCATGGGTAACTATGCAGCAAGCTTGCTCGCAGGCGACATCGCTAACAAGAAGGGATATGAACAAGTTCTTTGGCTGGATAGCAACGAACACAAGTACGTAGAAGAAGTAGGTGCAATGAATATGTTCTTTGTATTCGACGGCGTAGTTAAGACTCCTGCTCTAGTAGGGTCCATCCTTCCCGGCATTACCCGTGATTCCGTTTTGCAAATTCTCCGCTCTGAAGGTAAACCCGTGGAAGAAGCAAGAATCAGCGTAGATGAAATCGTAAAGATGAACGCAGAAGGCAAACTCAACGAAGCTTTCGGTAGTGGTACCGCTGCAGTTATCAGTCCTGTTGGCGTACTTAACATAAACGGCGAAGACGTTAAGATTAACAACTTCGAAATGGGTCCCATTACTTCTTATCTATACGATAAACTTACCGGCATCCAATACGGACGTTATCCCGATACTTTCGGTTGGATAGTTAAAGTTAACTAATTAACGGAGAGCCGCAAGGCTCTCTAAATTATATATGGTAATAATAGAAGAAATTAAGAAAGGCAAAAAAGCATACACTCTCATGGTGAACGGCGAAACTATGAAAGGCGTTAATATTAACGTCGCTTTAAGCTATGCACTTAAAGAAGGAGAGATGGAAAAAGCTCGCTTTGAAGAATTTCTAAAAGACAACGCAAGAGAAAACGCAAAAGAATATTTGTACGCTATGGTTGCAAGGAAGGCTCGCACCATCAAGGAAGCAAGGGAAAGGCTCTACGCCAAAGGCTTCCATAAAGATGCCGTCGAGTATGCAATAGGCGTAGTTTCTTCTTATGGATACCTTAACGACGAAGAGTTTGCAAAGTCGTTCGTAGAGAACGGCTCTCGCTCTAAGGGTAGTTATAGACTTAAAAGAGAGATGCAACTAAAAGGGGTTAGCGAAGAAGACCTAAACGTTGCACTCTGCGAGCTTAGCGAAGAAGACGAATATTCTTCTGCAAAAGTTCTTGCGGTAAAATACGTTAAAGGCAAAAATTTGGAAGATGAAAAAACCAAGGAAAAACTCTTCCGCCACCTTGTTTCCAGGGGATACTCATACGGTATCGTCAAAAAAGTTTTAAAAGAGTTTGGTACAGAAATAGACGAATAATAGTATCTTGAGATACAAAAAACGCACTAAATAAAGAATCCCAATGAAATCATAAGAGCATTATTTACTTTACGCATGGTCCCTTCGGTTATTTCGCCGACACGGGATTTAAGGCGTGCCTTATCGATGGTTCTAAGTTGCTCAAGGAGCAGTACGCTTTCTTTTTCGAGCCCGGTGGAAACCCCTAGTTCTACGTGGGTGGGCAGTTTTGCTTTATCAAGTTTGGAAGTTATTGCACCAACTATGACGGTGGGAGAATAGCGATTTCCTACGTCGTTTTGCACGATTAAGACGGGGCGAATTCCCCCTTGTTCGCTACCGACCACGGGACTAAGGTCAGCATAATAGATTTCTCCACGCTTAATCATAACGGCATCCTTATTCATAATTATTCTTCCTTAACCTAAATTGTTGCCAAAAGAAAGGATTTTAGACAAAAAGTGTTTACTTAGTTTGATAAATATGCTAATATTTATCAGGAATAAACGACAACGGAGTTCAAAAATGAATAAAGAAAAATTTTATATCACCACAGCAATAGCCTATACTTCAGGCAAGCCACACATCGGCAACACCTATGAAATAGTACTTTCCGACTTTATCGCTCGCTTCAAAAGGATGCAAGGCTATGACGTTCACTTCCAAACCGGAACGGATGAACACGGTGAAAAAATAGAACTAAAGGCAAAAGATAAGGGCATCACTCCCAAGGCTTTCGTAGACGGCGTAGCAGGGGAAATCAAGAACATCTGGGACTTGATGGATACTTCCTACGACTATTTTATTCGTACTACAGACGACTATCATGAAAAGCAAGTTCAAAAGCTCTTCAAGAAGTTTTACGACCAAGGCGATATATATAAGGGTTCCTATAAGGGTTGGTACTGCACTCCTTGTGAATCCTTCTGGACGGAATCTCAACTTGTTGACGGCAA
>JAZNYA010000062.1:0-8838 GCA_045594145.1 Candidatus Stercoripulliclostridium sp.
CCCTAATGGATTGCAAAGCTTGCCACTCTCGTCACCGTGCAGATAATCTTGTTGAAGAATTTATCGCAAAGAACAATCTTGACGTTAAAATCGCAGGATGGACTAACGAACAATTTGAACAATTTATTATTGAAAACAAAATCAAGTGTCCCGTTTGCGGTAACTCCGATTTTACCGGTATAAGAAAGTTTAACCTTATGTTTAAAACCTTCCAAGGCGTTACTGAAGACTCCGTTAATACCGTTTACCTACGTCCCGAAACTGCACAAGGTATTTTCGTTAACTTCAAAAACGTACAACGCACCACCCGTAGCAAAATTCCTTTTGGAATTGCTCAAATCGGTAAGTCTTTCCGTAACGAAATCACTCCCGGAAACTTCATTTTCCGTGTTAGAGAATTCGAACAAATGGAACTTGAATTCTTCTGTGAACCCGGCACCGATATCGAGTGGTTTAACTACTGGCGTGCATTCTGTAAAGATTGGCTACTTGGCCTTGGCATCAAGGAAGAAAATCTACGCTTAAGAGACCACGACAAAGAAGAACTTTGCTTCTACTCTAACGCTACTACTGACTTCGAATTCAAGTTCCCCTTTGGCTGGGGCGAACTTTGGGGTATCGCAGATAGAACCGATTACGACCTTAACCAACACATTAAAACTTCCGGTAAGGATTTGAGTTACATCGACCCTGTTACCAATAAAAAATATATCCCCTACGTTATCGAACCATCACTTGGTGTAGAACGTATGGTTCTTACCGTTCTTTGCAACGCTTACGATGAAGAAGAGCTTGAAGGCGGAGATAGCCGTGTAGTATTACGCTTGCACCCCGCTCTAGCTCCCTACAAAGTTGCCGTTCTTCCCTTGCAAAAACAACTTAATGAAAAAGCAGATGAACTCTATCGCACGCTCATCAAAACGTTCCCCACCGCATACGATGCCAGTGCAAGCATAGGTAAGCGTTATCGTAGACAAGACGAAATAGGAACCCCCTACTGCGTTACCGTAGACTTTGATACTCTAGAAGACAACACCGTCACCGTTCGTGAAAGAGATAGCATGACTCAAATCCGCATGAACATTGACGACCTAGTTGCATATCTTAGCGAAAAAACCGCTTATTAGGAGAATTAATATGTTTAAGAAAGTAAGCAAAAAAGCATGGATAGAAATAGCAATAGCTACAGGCATCTTTGTCGCAATTGCTATTGTAACTGCATTTTTCGACCTTGAAATCAACAAAGCTCTTGATAACACCAAATCTCTATATGGTCAATATTTTGCTAACCTAGGCGAGCTCCCCACCTATTTGGCAGCACCTATTTTAGGCGGTATTCTCTTCTACCAAGACTTCGGTAAGAGTTCCAAGCAAAAGCTTGTCATCAATAAGATTGGTGGCGTTATCATCACTTTCGTTGGATATCTTGCAGCAATCTACATGTGGTTCTGGGATAACTTTGTTTCCGAAAACGTAATGTATTCTATCGTATATATTATAGTTTTCTCCGCAATAATGTCTTTCTTGACCATCCTTGCATTCCATGCCGTTCCTGCAGAAAAAAGAAGCAAGGTCTTCTGGTTTGCAGTATTCCTTGCAATCGTAGCTGCACTAGGCAATGCAATAGTTCAAGTAATGAAATTCACTTGGGCTCGCCAACGCTATCGTACCATGACCCCCGGTAATCCTCAATACGGCGTAGGCTTGCATGAGATGTATCCCGGTTACGATTACGACGGATATACTCCTTGGTATATCATCAATTCTTTCGTTAAACCCGAAATCCGTACGGAACAATACATGGCACTATTTGATGCCGACCACATTTCCAGCCCCTTCCAATCCTTCCCTTCCGGTCATACCGTTGCAGCAGCAGCCAGCTTTGGTTTGATTATCGTGCCCGACCTTTTCCCGGAAGTCAAAAAGTATAAATGGGTATTCTGGACCGTTCCCATGGTATACACCGGTTTAGTGGGTCTTTCAAGAGTAGTAAATACTGCTCACTACCTTTCCGATGCACTATTCGGATATTATGTTGGCTTTGGCGTTGCAACTCTTGCTCGTTGGATTTTAATAAACAAAATTAAGCCCTATATGCCCGAAGTTGAAATTCTTGAAAATGAAAAAGATACCGCCGAAGCAGTATCTGTAGAAGTTGTAGAAGAAAACTAATTTTATTCGTAAAGGGCTAAAGCTCTTAAAAGTTCTTCAAAGGAAACTTCATAAGCATTTGCTACGAGCTCCGTTTGGGGCTCGTATTTTTTTGCTTTATAATAAAGAACGTGAGCTAGAGCTGAAAGCAAGCTTTTGTTAAGACTTTCTCTTAAAGGAAAGAGCTTTTGAGTTTCTTTAAACAACTCCCTAACGTCCAAGTCTTGCTCGGTAAATAGCAGATTAGAGTAAGCTTCGTTGTATACGCTACTTAGGCTTGTTTCATCCGAGTCCGCCCTATAACCGGTTATCCTTGTGCAAGCGACTCCCAACTCTGTCGGTATAGTGGCTATCCTATCGCTATTGGGGTTTTTAGATATATACAATTCTACCAATAAAGTTTTATTTTCGATACCTAAATATGAGTTTTCTATACCCCAAATAAGCATTTTATTATATTCCGGCAACTCTTGAATTTCTTTAATTGATAGAAATTCTCTAAGCCCTTTTTTGCCCAAAAAGGTTATTGCTATTTTAAATACGTCAGCACTAAAAAAGCCTTCTTTTTCACTTAATTTTCGCAAGTAGTTTAACGTAATTAGTTTAACGTATTGTTCGGTTAATACGTCGTCTACCAGCCCATACCAAGATTCTTTGGGTAAAAACGGGTTTTCTCTTTCATTAAACAAAGCGTTATAGTACGAAATTCCGGGACTATCACTAAAAAGTTCGTTGGCTATTTTTAATGCTTTCTCCGTTTCTCGCACGTCCCCTTTTATTCCATAATAAGCTACTAACGTTAAATTCGTTGCCAAATCATAAGGATATGCCTTTTCCATAACCTTAATTAACTTTTCCGCACCTTCATGGTATCCTACCATTTGTGCAAGCTCATATATGCCTATTAACCCGTTACTATTACCATGCTCAACCATTTCATCGGTAAACGTATTAAATGCCGACATGAAGTCCGGGGTGATAGTTTTATTAGCGATAGCATAGATAGCGTATAAGATGCTTCTTATGATGGTAGGATTGGCTTTAGTGTGCTTGTTGTATTCGTAACCTACTTCTAGTACTTTTTCAAAGTCTTCCGCACCAAAATAAATTATGGTTTTTAATTCCAAAACCATATTTTTATACTCTTCCCCCGTTACTTCATCCAAAAGAATCATAGCTTTAGAGTAATCGCCTTTTAATGCTGAATTTTTTGCCGACTGCAATTTGCTTAAATTACGTTTTTTCCTTACGTCAATAAGCTTAGGCTCTTCCGTCTTAAGTGCTATTTTTTGATATTTTTTCAAGATATTATCTAGCTTGGGATTAGAAACATGATTCCTAGACATCTTAAAAAAGCAACCGCTAGAAACCATCAAATTGTCGGGATTCAGGTCGGTACCAAGCCCCGCTTGATGCGAATGCAATAATCCTAGTGCTATTTCCATCGAAGGACATTTTTGGAAAGCTTTAACGTAAGTTGCCGTACTTTCATCATACTGAAACAGTTTATAATAAAGTTCCGCAAGTTCAACGTAATACTTAATTTGCGGAGATTGTTTTATTGCATCTTTAAGTAGTCTTATTGCAAAAAGATAGTCTTGCTCTTCTATCTTCTTAAGAGCAAGACTATAACTTAATTCTGGATTTTCTAAAAATCTAACTACACTCACTTATTTACGCAATTACTTCTTATCTTCTTCAAAAAGATAATCTAAATCTTTCTCGGTATAAACGTAGTTTTTACGGCAATAGTCACACTTAACTTCTAGCATACCTTGTTCTTTCATTATGTCTTCTACTTCTTTTCTACCTAGGGACTTAATTATTCTACGAACCTTATGCCAGCAATCGCACCTGAATTGTACGGTTTGTGCAGGGAAAATTTCCGCATCCAAATGTCCGAAATAGTATTCTGCTATTTCATCAATGCCCTTTTCTGCGATAAGTGCTGAAATGTTGGTAAAGTTAGTCATTATATCTTCTAGTATGAAGACCATGTTTTCATCGGCATCCGGCATAGCTTCAATTATGACGCCACCGGCTGCTTTGCATCCATCCTTATCGTTCAAAACGCCAAGAGCAACTGCATTAAGGATACCTTCGCTCTTAAACAGATAGTTGTTATAGTCTTCTGCTATTTCACCACTTACCAAGTTAGAACGTCCAACGTAAGGTTCTTTTAATCCCAAGTCTTTGATTATAACGATATCGCCGTTTTTGCCTACTGCACCGCCAACGTCTAGTTTGCCATCGGCTCTTAGCGGTAAATCTACTTGGGGATTTTCTACCAAGCCTTTAACCGTACCAACTCTATCGGAAGTAACGTATATCTTTCCAATGGGTCCGCCACCATTTATTATAAGGTTAAACTTATTAGTTTCGTGCTTAAGATTGGATTCAATGTACGCACCTACTGTCAAAGAGCGACCAAGAGCGGCCGCAGCTAAGGGAGTTAAATCGTGTACTTTAATTGCTTTATTTACAGTTTCGGTAGTTTCAATAATAGCTACACGAGCCTTACCACCGAACAAAACTGCTTTGATTATTCTATCCATAATTATTTCTTCTTTTTCTTGTAGTTTACAGGTCCTTGAGATTGATTTTTCTTTTCTTTTTTGTTCTTGCGAGTTTCCGATACTAGAGATTGTTCATAGAGAACTTGTAGTACGTTTTCGCTATTGTAATCTCCGTAATTAGTCATTACTAAAGCCATATAGCATAGACCTACGCTCATGCAAAGGATGATTACGATGAAGGTGAAGAATCCGCCAATAAACAATAGAGCGATAGGAATAAATGCAAATGCCGTCATAAACAATGAAGGAAGGAAGAACGTAATAGTATATAAGCAAGCGTTCTTTAGCTTTTCTGCATACTTCAAAGTTTTATCATAACTTACAACTTGGGGTACCAAATTGACAAAAATCATAGACGAAAGTAGCAAAACGATTGCTCCAATGATTACTGCAAAATAGTGTCCTGCGTTAGCGTATCCGCCCCAAAGAGCACCAACAAACTCAAGAATAAGTTCTGCTCCGCCAGCAAAGAAGACGGCGAACATGCTGAAAGTTAACACCATTTCTTTCCAGTACATTTTTACGCCACGGAAATATTCGGTAACCGTGCGATTTACGTCAGCACCGGTACGCTTATCCTTCTTAGTAAGGAATTTCTCGCCCCATACTATCTTTTGGCAAACATACGTTGCACCGGCAAACCCTACGCCCAAGATGGGAAGGAATACTGCTATAGCCAAAACTAAAATGCGGTAGCTCATTAGCATCATTACCTTTGCTCCGGCAATGGATGAACCACTGGAAAGTCCAAATCCCAAGCCACTCATTAGGTAGGGAGTTTCTTTAACGGACTCTAACATATAGCCGAATTTTTCTGCACCTAAAATGGTAATGAACATAACAGCTGCAATAATCGGTAGTGCAAAAAGTATAGTTAAAACGTTCACCATCATCAAATCTTGAGAAAACGCTTTAAACATATCTTTAAATCTCTTAAATCTGCCACCGGGATATTCCCCTTTCTTTTCTTCATTTCTTGCTTCGGGAGCAAGTGCAAAAGACTTTAGTAGATATACTTTAAGGGCACTAGCCTTCTTTTCTTTGTTTTGAGTATTTGCCATAGTATCCTCACTGCATAATTATTCGCATATTATTATAAAACAAATTGCAATTTATTGCAAATATATTTATTTATATATTTGACTTTATTGTACAAAGTTTATATAATTGAATAAAATATTTATAGAAGACGGAGGTCTAAATGAAACAATATGTTATGGCCGTTGTAGGCGCAACCGGTATGGTTGGAAGCAAATTTTTACAAGTACTAGAAGAAAGAAAACTTCCCGTATCTAAATATTATCTTTTCGCAAGTGCAAAATCTGCTGGCAAACAAATAGACTTCATGGGCGAAAAGCACACTGTTATAGAACTAACCCCCGAAAATATCAAAAATAAGGGTATCGACGTTGCTCTATTCTCAGCAGGCGGTTCCATCTCCAAGGAATACGCTCCCCTATTTGCAGAAATGGGCGTAACCGTAATAGATAACAGCAGCCAATGGCGTATGTACGAAGACGTTCCGCTAGTTGTTCCGGAAGTTAATGGTGAAGCCGCTCTAAACAATAAGGGTATTATTGCTAACCCCAACTGCTCTACTATTCAAGCTATGGTAGCACTAAAGCCCCTACACGACAAGTATGGTCTAAAGAGAGTTATTTACTCCACTTATCAAGCAGTTAGTGGTGCAGGCGTTGCAGGATTTAACGACCTTAAAGACGGAACTACCAACAAGTTCCCCTATCAAATTAAAGGTAACCTTATCCCCCACATCGACGTGTTCCTAGATAACGGATACACCAAAGAAGAAGAAAAGATGATTAAGGAAACCAAAAAAATCCTTAACGATTACTCTATTAAAGTTACCGCTACCACCGTTAGAGTACCTGTTGCTCACGGCCACAGCGAATCCATCAATATCGAGTTCAACAAACCCTGCACTCTCGAAGGTATCATCGAAGCATTTAACGAAATGGAAGGTCTCGTAGTTGTTGACGACGTTAAGAACCTAAAGTACCCCATGCCCCTATACGCAGAAGATACCGACGAAGTATACGTCGGACGCATCCGTCTTGACGATACCGTAGAAAGCGGTTGCAACATTTGGGTAGTAGCAGACAATATCCGTAAAGGAGCCGCAACCAACGCTGTTCAAATCGCAGAATACCTTATCGCTCACGACGCTCTATAATTCATAAGGAGATAATTATGTCTATTTTTAAAGGCGTAGCCACTGCTTTAATAACACCTTTCGTAGATGACAAAATTGATTACGATAATCTTGAAAGGTTGGTTAAGCATCAACTGGAAGGAAATATTGATGCCCTAGTAATTAATGGAACTACCGGCGAACCTACAACTATGACTCATAAAGAACGCACTAAAGTTGCTTCTACCGTCATAGAAATAGTAAATAAGCGTATCCCCGTTATTTTGGGAGCAGGCTCAAACAATACCTATACCGTAATAGAGTACGCAAAAGAAAACGAAGAACTGGGAGCTGATGGTATCCTTACCGTTACCCCCTATTACAATAAGTGTACTCAAAACGGCATAGTAGCTCACTATAAAGCAATTGCAGACGCCGTCAATCTTCCTATTATAATGTATAACGTTCCGGGTAGAACTGGCGTTAACATTGCTCCGGAAACGGCACTAAAACTCGCAGGCTACAAAGGCATCACCGCTATCAAGGAAGCAAGTGGCAACATCAATCAATTTATGGAAGTTGCTCGTCTTTGCAACGGCAAACTTGATATTTATTCAGGTGACGATGGATTGGTTCTCCCCATCCTTGCATTAGGTGGAATCGGTGTAATAAGCGTTGCTTCCAACATTTGCCCCCAATATATGCACGACCTTTGCCAAAGTTATTTTGATGGCAACGTTGAAAAGTGCAGAGAAATGCAATTCAAGCTTAACCCTTTGGTTGACGCTCTATTCTGCGAAGTTAATCCCATCCCTGTAAAGTGTGCTGCAAAACTAGTTGGACTAATCAAAGACGACTATATGCGTTTGCCCCTTACCCCTTCCACTAAGGCTGATTACATTAAAGAAGAACTTATTAAGTTCGGCTACAACATTTAAGCACTATGAACATTTTAATTTACGGTATATCCGGTACAATGGGAAAAATAGTATACAACACTTTGAAAGAGCATGAATCTTGCAAAGCAGTTTGTGGCGTAGATAAGTTTGCTAAACAAGAAAACTTCGATATTCCCGTATATCAAAACGTTTCCGACGTAAAAGAAAAGGTTGATTGCGTTATCGATTTTTCTGTCAAAGCTGCCCTACCGGATATTTTGAGTTACTGCGTAGCAAACAACGTTCCTTGCGTTCTTTGCACTACCGGATACGATGAAGGTGAACTTGATGCTATCAAAGTTGCATCAGAAAAAATTGCAATCTTCCGTAGCGGAAACATGAGCCTAGGCGTTAACGTTCTTGTAAAACTCGTAAAAGAAGCAACTAAGATGTTGGGCTTTGCTTCCGACGTCGAAATCATCGAACAACACCACAATAAAAAGGTTGATGCCCCTTCCGGTACCGCTATAATGCTTGCCGACGCTGTTAAAAGCCAAATGGACGGCATGGAAGTAATAAATGGAAGAGCCGGCATTTGTGGTAGAAGAAGGAAAAATGAAATCGGCATGCACGCTGTTAGGGGCGGAACTATCGTCGGCAAGCATGAAGTAATGTTTATTATGAATAACGAAGTCATTACCCTAAAACACGAAAGCGAAAATAAAGGAATCTTCGCTGAAGGAGCAATTAAGGCTGCTGAATATTTGGTCAACCAAAAAGCCGGTTTATACGATATGCAAGATATGCTATTCTAACTTAATACGTAAAAAAATCGGGGCTCGTTAGAGCCCCTTTTATTTTCCTTTAATTTCTTAATCAAACATACTTTCATCAATTAAGTCATCGGTTGTATCAATGGAATCATCACCATTATCAAATATCAAAAGCAGTTCTTGGTCTATTACCATGCTCGAAAGAACGCTACTAAAATCGGTATTATGCTCTGCTATTTGCGTTTCAATATCCGAAGCAGAACCACCGGCATATACGCATGAATCTTTGATGCCCTGCACCAATTTAGGTA
>JAZNYA010000063.1:0-4403 GCA_045594145.1 Candidatus Stercoripulliclostridium sp.
CTCTGACCCCCTTGACGTAAGTTCGATTCTTACTACTCCAGCCAAAAAACACAATCCTAGGATTCTCTTTTTATTTATGCTCTAAAGACCGTCGATGGTTGTGGTATAAACACATAAACGACGACTAGTTAATTAAAGAACCCTGCCCCTATTTTTATATCTTGACAATATTATTATTAAAAGTTACAATATAGGTAGACAAATCTACTATAAAGGTGAACCAATATGGCAAAAAAACACATTGTTGCTCTACTTTATGACTTTGATAAAACCCTTTGTACTCGCGATATGCAAGAGTATACTTTCATACCCAGTCTTGGTATGGAGCCGGATGACTTTTGGAACGAAGCCGGTATTATTGCAAAAAAAGAGCAAATGGACAGCGTGCTTGCGTATATGTACTGTATGATAGACCAATCCAAAAAACGCGGTATTCCATTTACTCGCGAAACTTTGGTTGAGTGTGGCAAGCATATCGTATATCACAACGGCGTAAAGGAGTGGTTTAATCGCATCAACGAATACGGCAAGCAAGCAGGCGTACAAGTCGAGCATTACGTATTGTCGTCGGGGCTAAAAGAAATAATAGACGGCTCGGAAGTTGCAAAGTACTTCAAGAAGATTTTTGCAAGCGAGTTTATGTATAATGAAGAAGGCCACGCGATGTGGGCGAAGATGGCGGTTAACTACACTAACAAAACCCAATTCGTATATCGCATAAACAAGGGTGTATTGGACATCAACAACAACGTTGACCTAAACAAATCTCAACCTGACGAAGACAGACGCGTTTTCTTCCGCAATATGGTCTATATTGGTGACGGACTAACCGACGTACCTTGTATGAAACTCGTAAAGCAATCGGGCGGACACTCTATTGCGTTATATCATCCCGAAGAAAAGCACAAAGTGCAACCCCTACTAAAGCACGAAAGAGTAGATTGGATATTCGAAGCGGACTTTAGCGAAGGCGGAGCTCTTGACGACGCAGTACATACGCTAATTTCTCAACTTGGATGCAAGAACAAGCTACAAGATATAACGGAAAGCCAAAAGAAAGAAATAAAATAACGGTTAAAAGCCAAACAAAAAGACCTAATCAAGCGATTAGGTCTTTATATTTTAATTCCAACTACTCGGTTCGTAGAGCGACTGCAGGTTCCTTCTTTGCAGCGATACCTGCGGGGATAAGGCTTGCAAGAAGTAGCAACACGGTGGAAAGAGCGATTAATCCGAACGCCGTACCTACGGAAAGGCTTGCTATGGTGGAAACCCCTACCAAGTTATTGAGCACTGCGTTTATGATGACGTTTGCAATTAGCGTCATAAGAATACCGATGGTACCGCTACTTACGCCGAGTATGACTGCTTCTGCCCAGAACACACGGGATACGTCTTTCTTTCTTGCCCCAATCGAACGCAAAACGCCAATTTCCTTAGTTCTTTCTATGACGGAAGCATAAATTATGATGGCAATCATTATGGAAGATATGACGAGAGAAACGATGGAGAACGCCATTAAGACGTAGGTTACGATATCGACGATAGTGCCCAAGATGGACGTTACCAAGTTAGACATATCGATGTACTCCACTACTGCGTCGGTATCTTTTTTGAGCGTATTCCACTCGTCGAGTTTTTCTATTATATACTCTCTGCTATTGACGTCTACGGGATATACCATAATGCTTGCAGGGGTTTGGGTATAGCCGAGTTTTTCGAGCATGCCGTCATAGGTTTGAGAGCCACCGCCGAATATACCACCGAAGCCACCGCCGGAATTAGCGTTAAAAGCAAGGCCGGTGGTTACGTCTATTTCCGTACTTTCTGCTTGAGCGAGAGCGACTGCGGACGTCTTATTTGCATCCAAAACTGCTTTGGTTAGCTTGGGTGAATATACGATGCCATTGGAGAGCCAAGATGAAGGAGCGTCCTTTTTCTCTCTTATTACGCTCGTAATTTTAACGGTGACGCCACTAGAGTTTTCATAAGCTGATTGATAGTTGGTGACGTTAGCTCCCTTATACCAGCCGTCTAGACCTTGGGTATACCAGCCGTCGTTAAAGACGATGCGGAACTCTTTGCCTATAAGGTCGGTATATTTGATTTCTTCCAGCGTTTCTGCGTTATAGGCAATGCCAAGGGAATCCAAAGTTGTGGTAGAAAGGCGGTTATATTTATCTACGACCAAAGCCACTTCCGTTATTTCATTGGGGATAAAGGACGATATGCCGTCGGCTTTTGATAGCGACTCATAGTATGAGTTAAGGTAATCCACGTTACTCAAGCACTCATCCCAAGCGGAAGAGCTTACTTTATGATACGAGCCGTCCTTCATCGTTAAGATATTAAGCTCTACGTCATAGGAATAAGCGATATCGACGACCTTGGACGGTTGACCTTCCGGCCTACATATACTTTCAAGATATGAGACGAAAGCGGTATCTAGTTTTTGTTTTTTGACTTCTGCGGTGACGGGGACGTAGGGAGTGATACCGGTGGTATTTTCGGGGTACTCCACTAGTGTATCCGCATTGTCCGTGCCAAAATTAATATTGGTAGTTGTGGAGCTTATTGCCACGTAGTTGAAGGACGTACTATCCAGCATGGTCTTATCTATGTAGGCTTGCATGCCGGAGCTTACGGAAAGTATGATGGCAATACCTATTATACCTATGCTGGCAGCGACGGACGTGATGATGGTACGCTTATATTTTGATATTAAGTTTTTGCCGGAAAGACGTAGAGCGGTAAGGAAGTTCATGGATGAATTTTTCTTCTTATAAACTATGTCTTTTTTTAGATCGGTTTGATTTTCTTCCCCGCTTTCTTCCGCTACTTTTTCTTCCGAATCCGGCTCATAGGGGTTAGTGTCTTCTATGACGACGCCGTCCAACATTTTAATTATGCGGTCGGAGTACTCGTTTGCGAGTTCTGGGTTATGGGTAACCATTATTACGAGTTTGGTCTTAGAAATCTCCTTTTGTAGTGCCATAACGCTCTTGCTTGTTTCGGTATCGAGAGCTCCTGTCGGCTCATCGGCAAGGATGATATCCGGTTCTGATGCAATAGCTCTTGCTATGGATACACGTTGCATTTGACCACCGGAAAGCTCGTTGGGTTTTTTGCTTATTTTTTCTTCCAAGCCGACGGCGATAAGGGCGTCTTTAGCACGCTTTCTTCTTTCTGCTTTAGGCACACCGCCCAGCGTCATGGAAAGTTCTACGTTTTCCAGTATGGTTTGATGGGGAATAAGGTTATAACTTTGGAAGACGAAACCTACCGAGTGATTTCGGTAGGTATCCCAGTCTCTATCTTTATAATCGAGCGTGGACGTACCGTTTATTATAAGGTCGCCGTCTGTATATCGGTCTAGTCCGCCTATGATGTTAAGTAGCGTAGTTTTACCGCATCCCGATTGTCCCAAGATGGAAACGAATTCGCAGTCACGAAAGGCAAGATTGATGCCTTTTAATGCGTTTACGGCACTATCCGTCTTTTCCGCATAAGTCTTTTTGATGTTTATTAAACGTAACATATACTATCCCCTAAAAGTTAGTAATTATATTATAGAAAGTATTACGTTAAAATCATATTAAATGACAATAAAAAATGGAGTAAATAAACAGCAAAAATGCTCGAATAATTGCGTTTAGGCAGTGGGATATATGTAAACAAGGCAAAGCCTTGTATATATTATTTATCTCCTTCTATGAAATAATCATAGGGGCTAACTATTTGGCCGTTTAGCGTTACCGCAAAATGCAAGTGAGCACCGTCGCTCATTTCCTTGGTGGAAGACGTGGAAATGGTAGCGAGCTTACTGCCCTTATATACCTTTTGACCTTCTGCGACAACGGGCTCGGAAAGAGATGAATATTCTGTAACAAGACCGCCACCGTGGTCTACGCATACCTTATGACCGTTTAGTGCATCGTAGGTTACGCTCTTAACCGTGCCGTCATATACGGAAAGGACGCTTGCATTTTCTTCGCCCGCATAATCTATACCGCCGTGGACTTGGTATTGTTTTAGGGTAGAAGACCAAACGAGAGTATCCATGGTGTAATCTTTAATTACGTTACCGCTTTCTATGGGGAGAGCAAACACTATGGGAGTGGGCTCGGTAGAAACGTCGGTATCGGGGATATTGGTATCTGGGGGAGTAACGATGGGAGTATCGTTATCCGGGGTGGGAACGTTGACGTCCGGGGTAACGTTTTCATTAGGGGTGGGGTTAGTGGATGCATTTTCCCCTACCACTACTGCAACGGTAACCATAGCCCCTATTGCAAGCACACATACACCCATAATCATATAATACATATTCTTCTTAAAGAACGCCTTAATTTTTTGGGAATTAAACTTAACTTTCATAATAACCTCCGCTTTGTTGTTGCTTT
>JAZNYA010000064.1:0-4055 GCA_045594145.1 Candidatus Stercoripulliclostridium sp.
ATGATAAGAAATCAGTTGGGGCTGTTTTTGAGCCCGATGAGTTGTCCGTCTTAAACGCAATCATCCCAGAATATATAGCAGGCGTTATAATTTCTTGCGTAAAAGAGAGCTTTGCATCGGAAGTGGCGGCAAGAAGAGTGGCAATGGATAGTGCAGGCAAGAACGCACAAGAAATGATAAATAACCTTGAGCTTGAATATAACAGAGCAAGACAAGGTGCGATTACTCAAGAGATAACAGAAATAGTTGCAGGTAGTGGCATTTGATAAAAGGAGAAAAAATATGTCAAAGATAGCAAAAGGAAGCGTTTCACAAGTTATGGGACCCGTCGTAGACGTTTGGTTCGAAAACGGATTTTTACCGGCAATTCATAACGCTTTGACAATGCAAATCGGCAATAAAACACTTACCGTTGAAGTTGCTCAGCATATAGGTGACAACGTCGTTAGATGTATAGCAATGTCATCTACCGACGGCTTGAAAAGGGGTACTCCCGTAATCGATACGGAAAAAACCATTTCCGTACCGGTTGGTAGAAATACGCTAGGCAGAATTTTCAACGTGCTTGGTGAAACGGTAGACAATAAGCCTTTTGACGACGATTGCGAAAGATGGAATATTCATAGAGTTGCTCCAAGTTACAGCGAACTTTCTACTTCGACCGAAATATTGGAAACCGGTATCAAAGTTATAGACCTAATTTGTCCTTTCTCCAAGGGTGGAAAGATAGGCTTATTTGGTGGTGCCGGCGTAGGCAAGACGGTTCTTATTATGGAACTCATCAATAACGTAGCAAAGAAACACGGTGGTCTTTCGGTATTCACCGGAGTAGGTGAACGTACTAGAGAAGGTAACGACTTATATAACGAAATGAAAGACTCCGGCGTTCTTTCCAATACGACGCTGGTATATGGACAAATGAACGAACCCCCGGGAGCAAGAATGAGAGTTGCTCTTTCCGGACTTACGATGGCAGAATATTTTAGAGATGAAGAAAGACAAGACGTTCTTTTGTTCATCGATAATATCTTCCGCTTTACGCAAGCAGGTAGTGAAGTTTCTGCTTTGCTAGGTCGTATGCCTAGTGCAGTAGGATATCAACCTACGCTAGCAACGGAAATGGGTGACCTTCAAGAGCGTATTACTTCAACAAAGAAGGGCTCTATTACTTCTATTCAAGCCGTGTACGTTCCTGCAGACGATTTGACTGACCCTGGTCCTGCAACCACGTTTGCACACTTGGATGCAACTACGGTTTTGTCAAGAAGTATTGCATCTCAAGGCATATATCCGGCGGTTGACCCCCTTGAATCAACAAGCCGTATACTTTCACCCGAAATCTTAGGTGAAGAACATTATAGCGTAGCAAGAGAAGTACAACGCATACTCCAAAGATACCAAGAACTTATGGATATAATCGCCATAATGGGTATGGATGAATTGTCGGACGAAGATAAGCTTTTGGTACAAAGGGCTAGAAAAATTCAAAGATTCTTATCTCAACCCTTCGACGTATCCGAAAAATTTACTGGTATACCCGGTGCTTACGTTCCTTTGAGTGAAACCATACGTGGTTTTAAGGAGATTATAGAGGGTAAACACGACGACCTACCCGAGTCTGCGTTCTTGTTCGTAGGAACCATTGACGAAGCTGTAGAAAAAGGAAAGAGAACTGCAAAATGAGAACTTTTTTGTTAAAAATCAGCTCCCCAGACGGCGACGTTTTTAGTGATAACGTTATTAGCGTAAGCGTAAGGGGTACGGAAGGTGACCTTGCAGTGCTTGCGGGACATATTCCTTTTGTTTCATACGTTCAACCTTGTGACGTAAAAATCGTAATGGAAGATGGTAGCGAAAAGTTAGGCATGGTTGGCGGTGGAGTACTTGTAGTATCTCCCGAAAAGACTATACTTCTTTCCGGCGATTTTAATTGGAAATAACCTAATTTACAGTTTGTATCAACAAAAGACCACTCTTATCGAGTGGTTTTATTATTTCATAAAATTGAACTTGCGGCCTCTAGCACCCCAAAGTAAATAACCCCAAAGGGGTAGGTCTATCCTAAATCCGACTTACATTTCATGCACAAACTTATTTGGAGTAATGCCACAAAGCTTTTTGAAACATTGTATAAAGTGAGTTTGTGAGCAGAAGCCAAGGGTGTAGGCAACAATATTTTGTGGGGTGTTGCTATATAGTAGGGATTTTGCTTCTTCAATCTTTTTTGACATTATATAGTCAGTTAGTGAAGTTTCGGTCTCCTTTTTGAATTTTCTGGGTAACCAAGATTTACTATATCCCATTTCAGTAGCAATACTTTCAATCGTCAGTTTTTCGTGAAGGTGTTTGTCAATATAGTTTATGCAAGCATGAATTTCCTTTGAGTAAGAGGGGTGGGAATGTTCTTTTACCGACTCGGTAATCTTTATAAAAACGGTTATTAGGTAATCAACAATTTCTTCGGGCTTGTTCATTTTATCTATCTTTATGATAAAAGAATCTGCTAGATTGTAAGCTATCATTTCGTCTAATCCGCCTTGTATGGAGTATCTTGTTCCAAGGGTAATGCAACAAACTGCCCAGTATTGTATTTGTCTAAGGGAATCGTTAGAAAGCCTACCGATAACAATACCATCTTTTATAAAATTATTAATGCTATTTTTAACCTTTTCTACGTCTCCAGCTTGTACTAATGAGTAAAAGGCTGTTTCTACCATATAGGGAGTATGAGTAACGCAAGTTTCGCGTTGCTCAAAAATGGGGTTTTTTGTTGGTGGTAAAATGTTAATGCTTACGAGTTTGTTGGTTTCCATGGGCTTATTTTACTATGTTTTGTAAATAAATACAACATTAAAATGATATTTAAAACGTGATTATGATATAACGATAAGAAAATTAGCACTAAACTAAAACTACAAACCACAAGAACTTTAAAATCAATCTGAAAGGAGAAACACCATGCAATATAATTACGATGCAGTTGTTCAAGCCTTAAACGCAAAGATTGTCAGCACTAAATATCTTGGTGGCGGTAGCTTTGGTAAAGTTTTTAAGGCTACTCTTGATGATGGTAGAGTAGTTGCCATCAAAAACTATTCTAGGAAAGATTTGAGCGAAACAGAAGCGAGAACGCTAAAAATACTTGCCGAGCATACAAACGTTAAACTCCCCGAAGTTTATTATTACAATGAAGACTTGCTCGTAATGGAGTTTCTAAAAGGTCAAAACCTTTTGCAGCCCAAGTTTATTTTTAAATCAAAATCAAAGAAGAAAGCACTTGCAAAAGAAGTAATAAATGGCATCTTAGGTTGGGGAAACGCAACCAATGAGAAATTTGGTTATCTAGATGATGCAAAATATGATACTTGGTCGGAGTGTTTTGAAGAGTTAAAATTAAAGCCAGCTGTAGAGTATATGAACAAGCTCTATGCAAACGGTAAGTTTAACAAAAAACATTACGCACTAATCAATCAAGCGATTGAAAAATATAAAAGCATAAAAGATGAATCTCAGAAACCAGTATTATGTCATGGGGATATAAACATAATGAACATCATGGTTGATCCCAAGACGTTTACACTAACAGGTTTTATAGACCCGTATCAACCAATTTATGCCGATTATGCTTATGGTCTATATCCATTGGTAAATATGTGGGGCAACGTATATTATCTTTATGAAACTTACAAAGAAATGACAAACAACACTGATGAAAACTTGGATTTCAAGGTTGTTTTTTATGGACTAATAAACGAGATAATGTTTATACCTGCAAGCGGAATAGACTTTCCACCATGGTACCAGCTTTGGATGAGAAGGCTTAAGAAATGTAAATTCTAAAGAATAAAGCCCTAATAGAGTATTTTAACAAGTCTATTAGGGCGTTTAATTATCTAAAAGAAAAGACAGTAGCGAATTGATTCTGGGTTCGCCACTGTCTCACTTGGCGGAAAGTATTAAATGTAAAACTGATATTTTTGAAATAATTAAAAGATTGTTTAATTTATTTAATTTTGGTATTGAATCCATTTGGTAATTATGTTATTATATAACAT
>JAZNYA010000065.1:0-17934 GCA_045594145.1 Candidatus Stercoripulliclostridium sp.
TGTCATCTTTCGATGACTCTGTGTGTTTAGTGTTATTAACACTTATTCTCGCTTCTTACTGTCTGTTCAATTTTCAAGGTACATTTAAACTGCCCATCTCGGACAGCCTTTATATAATAATGCATTAAAAATTAAATGTCAAACAATTTTAATAAATTTTTTAACAATTTTTTTAAGCATATTACATGCTGATTTCAAGGTTCATTTTTTTGTTTACATAGTCCCCTTTTTGAGTTATACTATATATAATAAGTACCCGTAGCTCAGTTGGATAGAGCGTGAGACTCCGACTCTCAAGGTGGAAGGTTCGACTCCTTTCGGGTACGCCACGAACAAGGGGAATTACATAATAATCAAATAATTCCCCTTTGTCAATAAAGCGATAATAAAAATTTATTAATTTTATTTTTATCGCAAGTCGGATTAACAATATATTGGGTACTATTAAAAATTAGAACACAAGAGTCCAATTTTCCCTTTATAATATATAATGATATACACGCATACGCACGCACACGCACACGCACGCATGCGATAATATATAAGGATAGTAAAATGAAGAAAAAAGTAGTAGTCGGTATGAGTGGTGGAGTAGATAGTAGCGTAGCAGCACTTCTACTAAAAGAACAAGGATACGACGTCCTTGGTCTTTTTATGCGTAACTGGCACGAAGAAGATGAAAACGGATGCTGTACTGCGGAAGAAGACTATTCCGACGTAAGAAAGGTTGCTTCTCTCCTTGATATCCCCTATTACACCATCGACCTTTCCAAAGAATATCAAGACCGTGTTTTCAAGCATTTTATAGAAGAATATAAAGCCGGTAGAACCCCCAATCCGGACGTTCTCTGTAACGTAGAAATCAAGTTCGGCCCCTTCCGTGAATATGCCAGAAAAATAGGTGCGGATTATATAGCAACCGGGCACTATTGTGGCGTAGAAAGAAAGGATGGGAAGACGTATCTAATACGTGCACTCGATGAAAACAAGGACCAAACTTACTTCCTAAACCAAGTAAAACAAAACCAAATAGATAACGTTATTTTCCCGCTTACCGATATCGATAAGCCCACCGTTAGAAAGATTGCAGAGCAATATGGTCTTGCAACTGCGGAAAAGAAGGATAGCACGGGCATCTGCTTCATTGGAGAAAGAGATTTTAGAAAGTTCCTAAAATCCTACCTTCCCATGCAAAAAGGCAAAATATGTACGCTTGATGGTAGAGTCGTAGGCGAACATGACGGCGTATTCTATTATACGATAGGACAAAGAAAAGGCTTTGGACTTGGTGGCGTTAAAGGAGAAAAGAACGACGCCCCCTATTATATCGTCAAAAAAGACGTACATAAAAATATTCTATATGTCAACCAAGGCGAGTGTGACGAACTTTTCACCAAAGAGCTTATTGCTGAAGATTTCAACTATATTTGCGACCCTGTCGAAAACGGTCAAAGAGTACTTCTTCGCACCCGTCACCGTGAAAAACTAATGCCCGCAACGGCTTTCGTGGAAGGCAAAGACGTTAGAGTTGTTGCCGACATTCCCGTTAGAGCGGTTACCAGCGGACAATATGCCGTTCTATATGATGGTAGAGTTTGCCTGGGCGGTGGCAAAATCAAATAAAAACGCGACATTTTAGCGAATAGTATAGCAAAACAAGAACTTCCTTCGGTCGTTTACACTTTAGTAAAGTCCCGTCTGGAAGTTCTTTTGTTTTGCGTCACTCTTCATCTAAACTGTTGCGTTTTTGAGAGCAAATTATAATTTGCGTTATAAGTTATGAGTTATATAGCTTACGCTGTTATATTTTGCTTCGCAAAGCTATGGATTTCTTGTGAGTGAAGCAAGGCGAAACGAAGCAATTGCGCACTTTTTCCTCTCACAAAGATGTTTGTCTAAATATAGCACAAAATAGAAATTATAAATTTTCTATTGCTTTTTAATACAGATATGATATAATAACAATAAATAAGGGGACATCCCTAAAAAATTTAGGAGGCAAAATTAATGAAAAAAGCTCTTTCTATTATTGCAGTTCTCGCTCTTGTAGCAGTTCTTGGCGTAGCTCTTGTTGCTTGCGTACCAAGTGATCCTGAAAAGGCAGCTGAAAATCTTGAAGCAGAAGGTTACGAAGTTGCTGTAGCTAAAAAAGGTAGCTCCATCGGTGGTATCCTTGCTGGTATGACCATGCCAGAAGGCTGTGAAACCATGGTTACTGGTATTAAAGATCTCCTTGATGGCGATATGATCGTTATCTATTACTTCGAAGAAGCTGACGATGCTAAAGCTTTCTATGAAGATATGAAAGCTGATTTCGACAAGGCTGACGAAGAAGACAAAGAAGGCATGAAGATCGGTAAAAGCGGTAAAGTTGTTTACACTGGCAGTGAAGAAGCAGTTAAGGCAGCTGGCTAAAATTTAACTTAACAAAAAAAGAGAAGCTCGTATGAGCTTCTTTTTTTATGATTAATTATTAATAATTACGACTTGAAAGCAACTGCTTACTTTCTTGCAATAGCTTTTTTTACGGCAGATACAACATCACATACTTCCATACTGAATACTTTACGCAAATACGGAACCTTTCCTACTTCGCCAAACTTTTCTTTAACGCCGACAGATTCTAGCGGAACGGGATAGTTTTCACATAGCACTTCACATACGGCACTACGTAAAGCACCAATAACGTTATGGTTTTCTGCGGTTACTACTGCTCCGGTCTTCTTTGCAGAAGCAACGATGGTATCTGCATCGATGGGCTTTACGGTCGGGCAACATACTACTTCTACACTTACACCTTCCTTTTGGAGTTCATCTGCTGCAAGAAGTGCTGTTTCCACCATTATTCCGCTTGCAACTATCGTGCAATCGCTACCTTGACGCATAACTCTTGCCTTCAAAATATCAACTTCGTCGCTTTCTTTCGTAAGAAGAGCGGGCGTTTTTCTATGCATTCTTACGTAGCACGGATAAGGATATGCGTGGATTTGGGGCAATGCCTTATAAAATTCCATAGCGTCGGTGGGCTCGTATATAAGTATATTCGGGATTGAGCGAAGCATGCCGATATCTTCAAGTGCCATATGGGTTCCGCCGTTAAGTTCCGCTGCAATTCCGGGGTCTGTTCCTATGATTTTGACGTTTTGTTGAGCATAGCAGATGGAAATCATAATTTGGTCGGCACATCTTCTGCTTGCAAAAGGAGCAAACGAAGATATGTACGGCTTAAATCCATAAGATGAAAGGCCCGCCGCCATGCTTGCCATATTTGCTTCTGCGATACCTACGTCAAAGCATTTTTCGGGGAATTCTTTATATAGAACGTTGGTTCCTGCACATTTTGCTAGGTCGGCATCGAGCATAACGCAATCGGGGTCGTTTGCTAGCACGTTACGCATATGGTCTACTAATACTTCCTTCATTAAGGTTTTTTGAGTGATTTCCATACTATTCCCCCTTTATTTCCTTTAATCCTTGAGCACGAAGCTCGGGAGTAATAGACATAGAGTGAGAACCTACGAGAGCATTTTCAACGTAGCTTACACCCTTGCCTTTAACGGTGTTCATTATAATCATTTTGGGCTTACCTACAAAAGCTTTTGCTTCAGTTATTGCCTTGTCGATAGCATCTACGTCATTGCCATCGATAACCCAAGTTTGCCAACCGAAAGCTTCCCATTTTTTATCTAGCGGGTCGAGTTCGTTTATATTCTTGATATAATCGTCAAGTTGCATTTTGTTATAATCGGTAAAGGCGATAAGGTTATCTAGCTTTTGGTGACCTGCATACATTGCAGCTTCCCAAATTTGACCTTCTTGGCTTTCGCCGTCACCTATTATTGCATATATGGTAGCTCCGTCCTTTCTTAAACGAGAACCGATAGCACAACCTACGGCACAGCTAAATCCTTGGCCGAGAGAGCCTGCAGTCATATCTACGCCGGGGGTTTTGTTCATATCGCAGTGGCTGGGCAAAGTCGTTCCGCCTTGGTTTAGCGTTTCCAAAACGTCCTTGGGGAAATACCCGAATTCAGCAAGTACTGCATATATTGCAGGACCGGCGTGTCCTTTAGAGCAAACAAGCCTATCCCTTCCTTCCATCTTGGGATTGGCGGGGTCGAACTTTAGATGCTTTCCATATAAAACGGCGAGCAAATCGGCAATAGACAAACATCCGCCGATGTGTCCTACACCGAGAGAACCTATGCAGTTAACGATATTTTCTCTTATATTTTTTGCAACAAGAGCGAGATTGGTTTCTCCCATAAATTTCTCCTTGATTTTTATAACATTAATTATACACGCACGCATGCGTGAAGTCAAGACTAAAGGTCTAGAGCAAAGGTAACCGAACCGAATTTTGCACTAAGTATTTTAAAGCCATACTTCTTATAAAAGTTGACTCCCTTTTCGTTTCCAGCTCCGCAAGTAAGATAAACTCCCTTAATGCCTTTTTCCTTTAAATATGCAATTAGGGTGTCCATAAGCCTTGTTCCGAGCCCCTTTCTTTGCCCTTCTTCCAAAATGTCGATATGCAAATGTGCCGGATAATTAACTTTTACTTTCTTGTGCATCGCTTCGTTTATAACGTGCATAAGATATCGAACGGGACTTGCCTTTTTTAAAACAGGTGCGTATTTTTCGTTAAAAATCTTTTCATATCGAGCGTCATCCGGAGCACATATTATGTAACCGATGGCTTCATCGTTTTCATTTACTGCGACAAAACAAGATTCCGGCTCTTCGTTTACGTAATAATCGCAATAGGTGGCAAAAAGTGCCGTCCTTCCATTGTCGCTTTCAAACCCGGACGAAGTTTCGTAACAAATTTTACGCATGCGGTCAAAATCTTTTGGTTGATATGGTCTGATTTCCATAGATTTCCTTTAGTTTCGTTTTAATGATATGGCGTCTTAAAAAATAAAAGAGTGGCAAAATGCCACTCTCTTACTTGTTTTTTTAGACTATTCTTCTACGATTGCTCCAACGGGGCAAGCTTCGGTGCAAGCACCACAGCCGAGACAAACGTCTTGGTTGATTTCATAAACGCCGTCTGCTTCTACGATTGCTTCTACGGGACAGGTACCAGCACAAGCTCCACAGCCTGCACATTCATCTTTGTTAATAACGTATGCCATAATGTTTCTCCTTAAATAGAAATTGTATTTAGTACTATTATATTATCACTCGCACGCAATAATGTCAATACTTAAAGATTATTCTTCGTCTTCTTTTTCTTCTTTTATTACCGCATTTTTAACTTTGATTTGAGAAAGCGGGAATCTTTTTACGTTGTATGCACCATCTTCCATAACAACTTTAACCTTTACTTCTTCTCTTAAAGCATCGTTCTCTATTACGACTGCTTCGCCATCCGGAGTAATGACGGTAGAATTCTCTTTTGGCATTTTTTTGCTCATTTCTTGGTAGTAGGCGTTTTCATATCTTAAACAACACATGAGTTTGCCACAACAACCGTTAATTTTGGTGGGATTAAGGGAAAGTCCTTGATATTTTGCCATTTTCATGGAAACTTTTTCATAATCTTGCAAGAAAGTCAGGCAACAGCAAGGTCTTCCGCATTGTGCAAGTGCACCACGAAGTTTTATATCTTCTCTTTCATATATTTGGCGAAGTTCTATTCTGTTATGGAAAAGGCCTGCCAAATCTCTTACGAGTTCACGGAAGTCTATTCTGCTTTCTGCCGTAAAGTATATGATTATCTTTGCCCTATCGAAAGTGTATTCTGCATCAACTATCTTCATGGGAAGGTCGTGTGCGTTTACCTTTGCGATGGTTTCCTTTATAAGTCTTTCCCTTTCTTGAAGATTCTTCTCGTTTTGTTCTTCGTCTTTAGGAGTGGCCTTGCGAAGTATGGGCTTTAAGGGAGATACTATTTCATCATCACCTACTTCCTTTACTCCATGTACTACCTTACCAAACTCTACACCCCTTGCCGTTTCAAGTACAACGTTGTCTCCTTCGACAAGTTCTATGCCTTTGGGGTCGAAATAATAGGTTTTTTGATTGTTTTTAAACTTAATTCCTACTACTATTGCCATCTATATTTTGCCTCCAATATTTTAAAAAGTACTCTTTCCGCAACCGTTATGGGCGAGATATAGGAGTCCAACATCGCTTCGCCTTTGTTTATTTCCAGTATTGCCATAGCAACGGATGCCGGAGTATATCCTTGCGATATGGTTGCTATGTCATAGTCACGGTTACGAGTCGTATAGGGAGTTTTTGCTCCGCTAACTTTTACCGCTACGTCCCTAAGGATTATTTCGAAAAACTCAAGGGTTCTTCTTATGTTATCCTTGGAAAATATCGACTTATTTATATAATCTACAACCATGGTAGATTTTTTACAATTCTTTAGAACTTCAAAACATTCGTTATATTGATTGTAATAGTTGGCGTCGTTCATAAAAGCATAAGCCTTCTCGAAAGAGCCACCGGAAAGAGCACTGGCTATTTCTGCTTGTGAACGCTCGTATCCTTCGCCTATTAAAGACTCATATATCTCTTCCGTGGTAAAAACGGGAAGATAATTTAGTTTTGCTCTACTTTTGATGGTTTGAAGAAGACCATATGCACTCTTTGCAAAAAGTGCGATAATAACGTTCTTGGGCGGTTCTTCAAAAACCTTAAGAAGTTTATTTTGCACTGCGGGAGAAAGACGTTCGGCATTATCTATAAAATATATCTTTTTGCCGGCACCACTACTCTTTTCTTCCGAACTTGCCGTACTTGCTTCCCAGCTGGACTTATAACTTTCGTCTATTAGCGACTCTGCTTCCTTGACGTTCATTTTGCCATCCAAGTTATAATAGCGAACGCCCAAATGGCAATCGTTATATATCTTGTCGCACACGTCGCACTCTCCGCAACCACCACGAGAACAAAGAATCGTGGATGCAAAAAGACGCATATATTCCCTTCTTGCAAGAGCATCTTCACCTAAAAACAAATAGGCGTGAGAAATTTTATCTGCACGAAGGTCTTTTTTGAAATCCGCATAAGCTTTGCTTGCGGAAAGCAATTCTCCTAGCATACGATACCCTTCTTCTTAAGCTCGTTAATTATTGCTTCGTGAGTGACGTTTTTGTCTTCGCTAGGTACGATAGGCACTATTCTTTCGGGTTCACGAGCACACATTTCTTTGAATCCCTTATAGCAACGTGCGTGGAATTCGCCGGATTCCCCTTCCATTCTATCGTTTAAAATGACGGTACCCCTTTGCTTTCTCCAGCTGTTTGCAGGGTCCATATCTATAAAAATCGTAAGGTCGGGCATACAATTATCTCTTGCATATGCGTTAATTTCATAGACTTTGTCTATGCCCAAATCTCTGGCTACGCCTTGATATGCTAAAGAGCTATCGATATAGCGGTCGCTAACTACAACCTTACCTTGCTCTAGTGCGGGCTTGATAAGATTATTTATGTGCTCCATTCTCGCAACGGCGAAAAGTTCGGCTTCTATCCTGGGTGATACGGCAAGCTTTTTATCGAGAAGTATTTCCCTAATCCTTTCCGCAATAGGAGTTCCACCCGGCTCACGAGTAAAAACAGCGGGTATGCCTTCTCTTTCGAAATACTCTTTTAACAATCTTAGTTGCGTTGATTTGCCAACACCTTCACAGCCTTCTACCGTAACGAATTTACCTTTCATAATCTATCCTTTAGTTTTCTACCTTATAGGTAGACACGTTTTTGCCTTTCTATTTTAACACAACGATGCTACCCTTTTCAAGCCCGAAAGTAATATTGACGTTATCTTTCAAAAACTCTAGTTTTTCCTTGGTGATTTTCTCGCCGGGAAGGATAACGGGCATTCCGGGGGGATATAATCCTACTTCTCTATAGGACACCAACCCAACGCTATCTTCAAGGGGTATTTCTTGACTTTCTCCATCTAGGATAAGCTCTATTAATTCTTCCCTTTCTTCAAAAACGACTTCATTGTAGGAAGTAGCATAGTCACAAGTTTTTAATGCGGAAGCAAGCTTTTCCAGCTCTTGATAGTTACATGGCGTTACTATGAAAACCAATTTGTTTCCATAAACCATTTCCGGATATATGCCTTTTGCTTCCAGTTGCTCTCTTATGCTTTCGCCCTCAGCGTTCACTTCTATTACCAAGCGAGTAACGTCGTCGGTTTTAATAACCTTATAATTATCACCTGCGTTAATGGCGAACTTTTCCACGGCTTCTATTACCTTGGAATAATTTTTCTCCCCACTTACCACACACTCTTTTACTGCGTTCTCTACGGAAAGCATCACCAAATACGACGGAGACGTGGTGTGTAGTTCTCTAAAAGCGGTAAGTATCTCTTTTTCATATTCCTTGGTATAGCAAAGACTTGCTCCGCCGGTTAGAACCTTCATTACTTTATGTTGAGAGTGGATTACTAAATCTGCGTATTTAGTTGCCGAAACCGGTAGTTTTGTGGAAAAAGCAAAATGGGCACCATGGGACGCATCCACGACCAAAACGGCTCCCTTTTCCTTGCAAACAGCACTTATTTTCTCTAAGTTTAAAACGTTGCCAAAGTAGTTGGGAGAAGTGCAAACAACGACTCTTGCACCACTCTCTTCTATTGCTTTATCAAGGTTGTCGCCCTTATAAAAATAAGCTTTAACGCCGTTAATTCTAAGACCGTTGTATACCGATTTATGATTAGAACCATAAATCAAAAAAGTTCCCTTTTTCCTTAATGCTCGTATCACGCTAAGAATTAGAGTGGTCGCTCCTGCCGTTGAATAAAGCACCTTTTCTACGCCATAGGCCTTTGCAACTTCTTCTTGGCTCTCTTTTATTATTCCCGTTGCCGACAATAAATTATCACTAAAGGAAAGTTCCGTTACGTCCAGACTGCTATCTAGAACGATACCCCCGTTGTGTCCGGGGGTATGAAAAGATAGGTGATTTTTGTTTTTTTCTAAAGCTTCTAGTATAGGTGTACGCATATTAGCCCTTTATGGGTTTCATGGTGGGGAACAAGAGAACGTCACGGATAGATGCGGAATCGGTAAAGAGCATTACGGCTCTATCGATACCAATACCCATACCGCCCGTGGGGGGTAGACCATATTCGAGAGCGGTAACGTAATCGTCGTCCATCATTTGAGCTTCGTCGTCACCCTTTTCTCTTTCTTTAACTTGGTCTTCAAAACGCTTACGTTGGTCTAGGGGGTCGTTTAGTTCGCTAAACGCATTACCCATTTCAAAGGCGTTCATGAAGAACTCGAAGCGTTCGGTAAGTCTCTTGTCGCTTGCCTTTCTCTTTGCAAGGGGAGATACTTCTACGGGATAATCTAATACGAAAGTGGGTTGAACGAGCTTGCTTTCCAGTAATTCATCGAATACTTGGTAAAGGAGCTTGCCCCAAGTGGTGTCTTTTTCAACTTCTACGCCAAGAGCCTTTACTTTTGCAATTAGGGTATCCATGTCTTCTGCGTTAAAGTCTATACCAAGTTCTTCTTTAACTAGGTCAGCCATCGTTACCTTTCTCCATTCTCCGCCAAGTTCTATTACTTTGCCTTGATAGTTAAGGGTGGTGGTTCCAAGTGCCTTTTCTGCAACGTACTTGAATAGACCTTCTGCTATTTCCATCATGCCGTAATAATCGGTATATGCTTCATAGAGCTCTATGGTAGTAAATTCGGGGTTGTGCTTGGTATCCATACCTTCGTTACGGAAAAGCCTTCCCATTTCATAAACCTTATCAAAACCGCCGACTATAAGTCTCTTTAGATATAGTTCGGGTGCAATACGAAGATACATATCCAGGTCTAGCGTATTGTGGTGAGTTACGAAAGGACGAGCATTAGCTCCGCTGGGAATAGTATTAAGGATGGGCGTTTCTACTTCTACGTATCCCCTATTATTTAGGTATTCACGAATAGCCGTTATGATTTGAGAACGTTTTACAAAAGTGTCCTTTACTTCCGGATTTACGATAAGGTCAACGTAACGTTGACGATAGCGAGTATCTTGGTCCTTTAATCCGTGGTATTTTTCGGGAAGGGGTAGTAGTGACTTGGAAAGAAGGGTGTATTTTTCTGCTTTGATGGATATTTCACCCTTATGAGTGGTGAATACTTCGCCAACTATACCAATAATATCGCCTATATCAAGTTTTTTGAAGCTTGCGTAGGATTCTTCACCAAGAGCATCAATGCGAACGTAGGATTGGATTAGGTCGCTTCCGTCTTGAATATGAATAAAGCTTGCCTTACCCATAACACGCTTAGACATAATACGTCCGGCAATAGATACGACTTTGCCTTCATAATCTGCGTAAGAAGAGAAAATATCCTTTGCTTTAGCCGTTATTTCGTATTTGACTTGTTCATAAGGGTCTTTACCTTGAGCCTTAAGGTCGCTTAGCTTTCCATGACGAACGGCTATAATTTCGTTTATGTCTTGTACTTCTTGAACTTGTTGATTAGCGTTATTGTTGTTTTCCATAATTTTTCCTTATTTGCTTATGCTTAATATGGTAAGAGTAATAGATGCACCACCGGGAACCTTAAAGGATACTTCGTCGCCCTTCTTGTGTCCCATTAGAGCTGCTCCCAAGGGGGATTCGTCGCTGATAATGTTGTGTGCGGAATCTACTTCTATACGATTTAGAATCTTGTAGGTTTCTGCATCTTCTTCATCGTCGCCGTCATAGAGAACTTTGACTGAGTTACCGATACCAACGACCTTGGTGCCTAGTAGGCTTACGTCGATGGGATATGCTTGAGAAAGAATTTCTTCAGTTTTGAAGATTTCAATTTCAAGTTTTTCTTGAGCGTCCTTTGCCGCAGTATACTCAGCATTTTCACTTAAATCGCCGAATTCTTTAGCAGTTTTGAGTGCAAGAGCGACTTCTGCCTTACCGGTCGTTTTAAGATAATGAAGTTTTTCGGTTAGTTCGTCAAACTTCTTTTGAGTTAGCGGTATTTTGTTTTCCATAGTTACCTCCGTTTAATCCTTTTTGGACAGTGCACTAAATTATATATTATATAATTAATTAAGTCAATGAAATTTTTGGCTTTTTTCTTTATTTTCTACCTATTTTTGAACGGTCAAGGGCAACAACAAGGGGTATGCCAAGCACCCATACCGCACCTGCTTGGGTTAATGCTATCATGCCCATATTGATGAAATAGCCAAGGTCGGTTCCGCTTAGGTACCAAATTAAAGGAAGGATAAGTGCGTTAAATAGTATGGGCGGTATACCGCCTATCAAACACCTTAACCATAGTTTTTTATCCTTTAACCCCCTTCCTATAAGGTACGTTGCGACGGCTCCCAGTAGCGTTGCAAGAGTCCCGAATACGACGTCGTACCAAGCGTAAGGAGAAAATACGTTTGCTATCAAGCATCCGAGAGTAACACCAATGGTCGCTTCGGGAAATATTACGGGAAGGAGCGTCAATGCTTCCCCTACTCTAAATTGTAACGGGCCGTAGGAGATTGCCGGAACGAAAAAAGTCAGCACAAAATAAAGGGCTGCTTCCACTGCTATTCTAACAAAAAATATCGTTCCCTTTTTCTTCATCTATTCGCCTTTATATTACAATTACAATATATATGCACGTAATTTAAACGTGCCTTAACAGTCAATTTGCGGAGCACACCGTGCTCCGCAAACTTCTTTCTTAGGTTGTTTTGTCTTAAACTATGCTAGTTTGCTTAAAGAACTAAGGAATGCTTTTTCTTCAGCGGGGATGATTACCATTTCCTTTTCCTTAGAATATTCTACAATGGGAGAAATGCTGGCTTTATCACTCTTTTCGCCTGCTATAACTGCTACGCTTATGGTGTCACCTGCTAGGAGTTCTACCATTACTTCGTCGTATGCTTTAGCAATTGCGAAGGGAAGAAGTACGCTTTCTTCTTTGGTGAGCTTTTCGATTCTTGCCTTATTCTTGCCTGCGAGCATAAGTACTAGCTTGCCGTCTTCTGCCTTGTCTACGTAGTAACGATTCTTACTGGAAAGTTTTACGATTGCATTAACTCTTTCTACGATTAGGCTTGCAAGGTTGCTTGCTATGAGTGCTCCTTCTTTGATAGCACTGCTTAGGTCTTCTATGCCTTTAATCTTGCTTTGTACAAATGCAAGTGCCTTGTTAGAGTTGATGAGCTCTGCATAACGATATTCCATGTCTTCCAGGAGAGCCTTGCCGTTGCTCAAAGTTAAAACTGCTTCAACTTCTTGTGCACGTAGGTTTTCTAGTAGTTGAACGTTAGCTTCATAGTTTTCATAGTAACCGATGTGAGCGTTAATGGATTCGTTTAGTGCTCTAATTTCATCACGAGTTACTGCTACGTCTTCGTCGTAAGCGAATATCTTTGCCTTTACGTCTTCGAGTTCGGCGTCGTCCATGATGATGGTTTCAAGGTCTTTTTCGGTCTTAATGCCGATTTCGTCGAATCTCTTTTCATATTCTGCATAAAGTTCAGCAACGGTATCTTGGGCACTTTCGAGAGATGCAACACGAGCAATGATGTTTTCACGGAGTAGGTCACGGTCTGCTTCCATATCGCTTATAACCTTCTTTAGTCCTTGCAAACGAACCTTTGCTCTTTCTTTTCCTTCTTCTACCTTGTCGATTTCGGCACAAATAGCAGATAGGAAATCGCTGTATGCCTTGGTAACTACGTCGCTATATGAAAGTTCTAGGTCGCCGTCTGCAATAACGATTGCTCTGGTGGTTAATGCGTTCAATCTTTCGGTAACTTCGTCTAGGTTTGCCTTAACTTCCTTCATTTCGGCTTCCTTAGCTTCCATTTCGATTTCTGCTTTTTCATATTCGCTTTCGGTTACTTGGAGTTCTTGGAGAAGGGTGATAGCATCCTTTTCTTTATAATAAGAACTCATTGCGTCGTAAGCAGCCTTGCTTTCTACCAATAGGCTTTCGATTTCTGCAGTGATTTCGAGTTCTCTCGGTAAGAGTGCGGTATCAATGTTCTTAATTTGGTCTACGATAAGATTATTAGCTTCGCTAATCTTAATGAATTCAGCCTTCTTCTTGTTGTAGTAATCAACTTTTTGGATGAGTGCGTTAGAATCTGCAATAGCTTTGCGTGCAAGGTCGAAGAGTTCTTTGATGCTTGCAACTTTGTACTCTGCGAGAACGCCGTTGATTGCTTTTTCGTGTTCAGCCTTGGTTGCAACTAGGCTTTCTAGATATTGGCTGGATACTGCGGTTGCAGCTTGATATTGACCGATGGTTGCTTCTGCACCCATTAGTGCATCGTCGTCCTTCTTGATTTCGATTTCAACTGCTTTGATTTGGTCGTCAAGAGCCTTGGTGTCACGAAGGGGAAGGTCCTTTTTATGTGCTACGAAGCCATCACAAACGGGGCAACGAGTGCCATATGCTATTTCATTAGAAATATCTCTCAAACGGTTGAAGCTCATGTATTCCATGAGTTTTTCGTTGAGAAGGTTGAGTTTTTCTTGTAGTTTGCCACGATGGGTTACAACTTCTGCTCTACGCTTAGAGAGAACGGCTAGTTTATCTGCATAACCTTCTGCAGATGCCTTAACGCTTTCTATCTTCTTGTTAACTGCATCAAGAGATACTTCATGGTCGGATACGAAAAGGTGCTTGGTGTATAAGGTTTGCTTATACAATGCGTCTTGATTGATGGTGTCTTGAACGCTACCGTTGTCGCCCTTGAGTTCCTTTTCTAAAGTGGTAACTTCTGCATTGAGCTTCTTTGCCTTTTCTGCATATTCAACGTTCTTTTCATATAGGTCTGCTCTTCTCTTTTCTAGAGCTTCTACTCTATCTTGGCAATCTTTTAGCGAGCTTTCGAGTTGAGCGATATTGCCTTCCAAAACAGCACCGTCTTGAACGGCTTTCTTATATTCGGTATTTTCTCTAATTGCCACCTTTCTATCAGCAAGTTCTTGTACTCTCTTAACAAGAGCGTCATATTCTTCTTGGAGAGCCTTTTGCTTTTCGCTAAGTTCTGCGATTTCGGGAGCAGTTTCTACGTAATAGCTTTCGATGGTTTCCTTAATCTTAACGTTATTGGGGTTTACGGAGCCTTCTTTGATGATTTCACGCATCTTAGCATTTAGTTCGTTTGCTCTAATGCTTGCTGCAGCAAATTCGTCGCCGAGAAGTTTTACGCTTGCGTAACCTTCTTCAAGTTTTGCTTCCAAAGCATCCATTTCTTCGGTTTGGGCAACGATGCTTGCTTCGGTTGCTTCTAGACCACGCATGGTTTCTTGGTACTTATAGAATACTTGTGCGATTTCCTTTGCTTGTTCGCTCTTTGCTGCATCATCTGCAAGAGCTTCCATGCTTTCTTGGAGTGCAAGAAGTGCTTCCATCTTTGCGTTTGCATCGTTATATGCATCAAGCTCTTCACGATATTTTTCCGCATTAAGAATTTCCATATTAACTTCTTCTATTTGGTTACGGAGCGCATCTAGAGAAATTTTTTCGTTATCAACGGAAAGTTGTTGTTCTTTAATTTGGTCACGTGTTACGGGTTCGATGCCGTCAACGTAGGTGAGAAGGTCTTCTTCGTCTGCCTTTAGAGAAGTAAGCTTACCTACTACCTTTTGGGAAGTTGCAAGAGATGCAATTTGTTCTGCTACGAAAGATTCACGAATTGCAGTTGCTTCGCCGATGGGTGCGGTGTAATCTTCATCGATAACGAGTAGCTTTTCGAAAGCTTCTTTATCAAGACCAACCTTGCTTAGAAGATATGCATCGATGTCTTCTTTGCCTTCGCCATATATTACGCCGGTATTCAAATCGCTGAGAGCAACCTTTTCCGATACTGCTCCGCTTTCTTCTCTAACGAGAGCACGAGTAAGGGAATATTCGACGTCGTCAAGCATAAACTTAACGTCTACTACAAGGGGTAATTCATAAGAAGCGGGGTCTACGCTACCATAAAAAGCAAAGCCAAGTGCCTTTATAAGAGCCGTCTTGTCTGCGTCTTGTAGAACTACGCAACCTGCTGCTTTGTTACCAAAATCATAGGTTTCTTCACGACTGGTGATACCTTGAAATACCAAATTGATGAGTTTCATATGCTCCTCCGTAATGTTTATATACTTGTGCCGATATTTTTTTGGCACACTATATCTTGTGTTTAACAAATTTTGCTTATTTTTTTTGTAACAAAATTCGTCAAGTTATGGTATATTAAATACCGTCACTCAAAAGGGTAAAAGTTCCCCTAGAGCCATAATTATAATAATTATACACTCTAAAATATAATCTTGCAATAGTTAATTTTATATTTTAGGGGAAAATTTTAGGAGAAGTATGGGTTTTTGTAGTTTAGGAAGGGATTATATCCGTGAAGGATACACCCAAATAGACAATGTTTTCTTATCAAAGTATCTCGCCGATGCCGACGCAATAGACGTAAAGGTATATCTTTACGGACTTATGCTTGCAAAAGAAGAACGTGAAAATTCACTGGAAAAAATCGCTTATACTTTGCGTCTTACCGAAGAACGCATAATGAACGCCTATTCCTACTGGCAAGATTTAGGACTGGTAACCATAAGAGAAAACCCTGTTTTCCAAATAGTTTATAACTCCGTAAAAGTTCCCGCCACCAAGACGGTTCTTTATAGTGCAAGAGAATTTAGCGAATTCGTAGACGAACTAAGAAGAATCTTCCCGGAAAAGATTATTCCCGAACAAGATATCGTTAGATACGTCGAAACTATGAAAACTTATAAAATGGAACAAAACGCCATGCTTCTCATTGCAAGATATTGTCGTGATAAGCGTGGTACCACTAACACCGCCAGCGTGCTAGGTCTTGCATCCAGCTGGGCAAAACAAGGCCTAACCACCATGCAAAGCGTAAACGATAGACTCGACGAACTCGAAAGAGATAGCGAAGATTTGCGTCTTGTTTATAACGAACTCGGACTAAAGAGCAAACCGGCCGTGGAAGACCAAGAACAATTTGCCGAGTGGATGAAAAAAGGTTTCCGCCTAGATGCAATTTTAACCGCTGCAAGAATTTGCAAGCGTAAAGGCGGTATGTCTAGACTACAAAGATTGATGGAAGAACTATATTCCCAAAACGCCTTGACTGCAACGGAAATAAACGCCTATCAAAAGGAAAAAGAAGAAATCCGAACCTTTACCAGCGAAGTTATACGCACAATCGGCACCTACTACGCCACTCTCGACATGCCTATTGAAACGTACGTCAATCCTTGGCTCAAGCTCGGCTATGAAAAGAGTGCTATTTTGGCAATAGCAAAATTCTGCTTTATGAGAAACGTAAAGACCTTAGACGGCATGCAAGTCGTCATCGATAAGTTCTATAAAATGGGTATCGTCACTTTAGACGGCATCAATTCCTACGTTGCTCGCCAAGCAAAAATCGATTCCGCCGTCAAGGAAGTATTGGAAACCGCGGGTGCCGAACCCTTCGTTTCCAACCGTGACCGTGATTTCTACCGTGCCTTCATAGAAGATTGGGGATTCGACCACGAAGTCGTATTGGTCGTTGCAGAAAATGCAAAAGACAAACCCTTCCCCATGAGTTACGTCAATAAAATCCTTCTCATCTTTAAGCAAAACGGCATCTTTACCGTAGAAGGTGCAAAAGCTTTCTTCGAATCCAATTCCGGCGAAGGTCGCCAAGCAAAGAAAAAAGACAGCAAAGATATGGTAATGAAGCAAGTTTACACCAAGGAAGAAATCGATTCCGTCTTCCGTGACGTTAAGGATATCGACATAGACAACTGGGATATTTAGGAGCAAAATATGTCTAAAGCAAAGAAGTATGCACACCAAGTGCTACAAGAAAGAAGATTTAATGAAAGAGTTAGAGTGGACGCCCTTTCCGACTCTCTCCTAAAAGACGAACGATACCATGCTCTTCATTGTGAGCGTGTAGATTTGCGTGCCAAAATGGCGTGTTTGGGAATCCAAAGCGAAGATTTCTCTCGCACACGTGCACGCTACGACGAAGTAGTTAACGCCATGGACAAAAGGAGAGAAGAGCTTGGCATAAGCAAAGAAGATTTTGCTCTTCGCCCCCATTGCCCCCTTTGCAAAGACACCGGTTACGTAAACGGAAAAGAGTGTAATTGCCTAAAGCAATTAGTATATTCCTACCTAAGAGAAAGCTGTGGAAAATTGGTTACGGAAGAAAGTGATTTTTCCAGCGTAGACTACTCCGTTTTCCCCGAAGAATATCTTACGAATTACAAACAATTTTACACCGTATTAGAAAAACTTGCTTCCGTTTTTCCGGCAAACAACTCTAAAATTTTAGGTGTTTTCGGTCCCGTTGGCGTAGGTAAAACTTATGGCATTTCTATCCTTGCAAACAACCTAATGCAAAAAGGATTTTCCGTAATGTACCTTAACAGTGCGGAAATGAACGCTATTTTCCTAAAATACCACCTTGCCAAAACAACCGAAAAGCTGGATATTTGGGAACCGCTGGTAGAATGCGACCTTTTGGTTTTAGACGACCTTGGAGCAGAAAACACCATCTCCAACGTAACGGCAAATTATCTACTTAACTTGTTAAACGAAAGAGAAGATAAAACCACTTGCTTTACTTCCAACCTTACACCCGATCACCTTCGTGAAAAATACGGCGATAGAATATTCAGCAGAATGTCCCACAAGAAGCGTTCTGCCATTATGATTTTGAAAAGCAAGGACTTGCGTTTGTCATAAATCGACTTATTATAATTCGAGCCGTGAGCAGTGTTGCTCCCCTTCTTTGAATAATTTTTTGCATAAAACACCCTAATATCTACTATTTAAAGTAAATAAATAGTAAATATTATTGACGCGCGCGTATTTTATAATTATATTATAAGTATTAGCAATGCATAGGAGGAAGGAAATTATGCCCGCTGAACTAAAATATGATATCACTAAGGCTTGTGGTGTTCTTAGCACTTCTGCTA
>JAZNYA010000066.1:0-12318 GCA_045594145.1 Candidatus Stercoripulliclostridium sp.
AACTCCTTGGCTCACAGAACGACATGGCTACGATCCGACTTTAAGACTGTTACGACGAATCTTCTTTTTGGCTATGTTTATGGGAGCAAGCATTATATTTTCCAAAACGGTAAGATTATTAAACAAATTAAATTGTTGGAAAACCATACCCATATCTTGACGGCACTCGTTAATGTCTATCTTAAGGTCGGTAAGGTCTCTTCCGTCAAATATAATTTTACCAACGGTAGGGTCTTCCAAAACGTTCAAACAACGCAAGAAAGTAGACTTACCACCGCCGCTAGGTCCAATAATCGCTATAATTTCACCTTCGTCTATCTTTTCCGTAATATCGTCCAGAACAAGAAGGTTGCCAAACTTTTTAGTTAGATTCTTTATCTCTATCAATGATTCTTTTTGATTAACTGCGTTCACTTCTTGCTAGTCTCCTTTCCAAAAGTTTTAGTCCAAAGGTGATTAGATATACCGTAATAAAGTATACTATCGCTGCAAAAAGATAAGGGGTAATTACGTTATAAGACGTATTAACTATACCTTTTATTGCCGTAAAGAATTCACTAACACCTATAATTAGTGCAACAGAAGTTTCTTTGAGTAGTACGATTGCTTCGTTGCCAAGGGGTGGGAGAATATTCTTTGCTGATTGCGGAAGAATTATTCTCTTCATGGTCGTGCCATAACTTAAGCCTACCGCTCTTCCTGCTTCAAATTGACCACGGTCAACACTCATTATGCCCGCTCTCATTATTTCTGCAACGTATGCAGCACTATTCAAGCCGAAACCTATGGTTGCTATGATATAAGGCGAAACTTCACGATTGAAGAAAATGACGTCTGCAAAAATTACAAAGCAGATTATCATTAGTTGTACGAGTACCGGCGTTCCCCTTATGATTGCTAGGTATGTTTGAGAAAATCCGTTTAGTACCTTGTTTACGAACTTGTCTTTAGGTAGAACCATAAATACTGCAAGTATGGTTCCAAGTATGATACCTATTGCAAGGGCCATTACGGTTATCGCCACCGTCCATCCGTAAGACTTTAGTAGCAATAACATTATTTCCTTTCTAAAAATTATGCTAAAATCTAGTTTCATTTACTTCCCTATAAATATATTTAGGGCTGCTCCTTGCGAAACAGCCCGTTTTTTTAGTTAGTTTGTAGTCCGGTTATTAGCCAAAGTATTTTGCGTTAATAGCATCCATGGTGCCGTCTGCTTTCATTTCTGCAAGAGCTTGGTTAATCCAATCAACGAGTTCTTTGTTGCCTTCTTTTACTGCGAATGCATATTCATCATCAAATACGGTTTCTTCACAGATTTTGGTGCCTGCATAGTTTTCAACGAACTTTTGAGCAGGGAACTTATCGATGATAACTGCATCAACTTTGCCTTGGGTGAGAGCAAGAACTGCCTCTGCACCGGTGGTGTACTTAGCTACGGAACCAGGAGCTGCGAGACATGCGTCTTCACCTTCGCCTGCCCAATCAGGATCCATTTCTGCAAGAAGTTGACCTACGGTACCACTTTGAACACCAATCTTCTTTCCGCCAAGGTCGAAGGGACCTGCGATGTCGCTATCGTTCTTAACGATGATAACTTGTGAGCTATCGAATACGCCATTGGAGAAGTCAAGGTTTTCATCTCTCTTTGCACTATAGCTGATACCTGCCATTGCGATGTGTGCCTTGTTAACACCGGGAGCTAGAAGAACAGAATCGAATTCCATATCTTCAATAACTAGTTCAACGCCGAGTTTATCAGCAAGAGCTTTTGCGATATCCATATCCCAACCAACGATTTTGCCGTCAGCATCTTTGTATTCAAAGGGCGGGAAATATGCGTTGGTAGCAACTACCAATTTGCCGTATTCTTTAATGCCTGCAGGAGTAGAATCGGTAATACCTTTGTCTTGGCAGCCTACTAGAGCAAATGCTCCAACTGCGATTACTGCTATCAATAAAACGGATACGATGATTTTTTTCATAAATAAAATCTCCTTGTTTTTGTGTGTTTTTTGTAATATGCCGATATAATAAAACATTAAAATGCATAAAGCAACACTTTTTATGCATAAAATTGAAATTTTTTAAATTTTTTATAATTTGTTTTTTGCACGAATTTTAGGTGAATACTATTGAAAACGCGCGTATTTTATGATATAATCGGGCTGATGAAAAAAAGTTATTTATTTGTTTGCATAATTTTGGTAATTTTACTCCTTTTGGGGAGCGTAGTTGCGTGCACCGATGATACACGTAAACTTTACTTTACCGAAACTACCTATAAACTTTATCTTTCCGATGAAAATCCTTCCGTTACGCCGGAAGTATTCACACGCCCACGTGGTAACGAATATATATTATCCGTTTCTAACCCCACCATTGCAAAAGTTGATGGTAACACTATTACTGCTCTAAAAGAAGGCATCGTAACTATTACCGCATCCAGCGGTGATATGACTGCAACCGCAACCTTGGTCGTTTATCTAAGACGTGATGCAACGAACGACGACGATAACACGAACGACGGCAAGCATAGCGTATATTTCATAAGCGAATATTCTGCTTTTGCCGCCCAAAGAATAACCGATGGTGAAACGGCAACCCAACCTACCCCGCCGCCAAGGGACGGATACATATTGTTCGGCTGGTATCTCGATGAAGGATTCACCACTCCCTATGATTTTGCTACCCCCGTTCATTCCAATATAAACCTATATGCACTTTGGGGTTATGCAAGCCCTGCCTTCAAATTCACCAAGATAGACGAAAAAACATACGTCAGCGGATTCAAATATTCTTACGTTCCATATGAACAGGTAACGCTTCCCGCCACCGACGACGAAGGCAATGCCGTCTATGGAGTAGCAAATAGTGCTTTCTCCGGCGACAAACATCTCGTATCCGTTATAATACCCGATTGCTATAAGGTTATAGGAACCAACGCTTTCGAGAATTTGGAGAAATTGGAAACCGTCACTTTTAACGGTTCAGGTATAGAAGAACTCGGAGAACTTGCTTTTAACGAGTGCTCGTCTCTTCAAAAAGTCGATTTCGGCGGTGAAGGTTTATTAAGCATTGGTCCATCCTGCTTCGGCGGATGCGAAAAACTTGCGGAAATAAATCTCCCCAACTCTGTTTCCAAACTGGGAAGGGGTGCTTTTAACGGATGTTCCGCTCTTAATATTTCTACTCTTCCTTCTTCCTTAAAAGTAATAGAAGCTCAAACCTTTGCCTATACCGGCATAAAGAGTATAGATTTAAGCGGAATAGAAGCCATTTATAACCAAGCGTTTTGGGGTGCTACTTCTCTTAGCGAAATAAAGAACCCGGATTCCATCCTTTCTCTCGGCTCTTACGTTTTCGGTAGTTTGTTAAACACCGAAGAAAAGGATGCTACCCCTTGGCTCAAAAATACCCAAGAAGTTTCTAAGTTCGAAGGTAAAAACGGCTCCAAGGTAACATATCTTGGTAATGCTCTGGTTTACGTAAGCCCTGTAGGAATAGGAACAAAGCCACTACCTACTTATATAAAGCAATCAACCACAACCATCGCCGGTCAAGCTTTTAGTGACGTAAACGATGCTTGTGCGTTCTTTATAGGACTAACTCCGCCTACCTATGGCACTTGTGCATTTGGCGGCGGAAACGCAGGTAGTCTAAAACCCACCGTAGATATCGTCGTTCCGGAAGGCAAAACCGAACTTTATTCTAAGGCTTTCCTTATAACCGCTAAAGATACCGAAGGTTACTACTCCCCTACAGTATATTCCCTTGAACTCATCCAAAGAATATATGAATCAACCGTAGCTCCAACGGTAGAAACCGGCATGATAATGTACGAGCGTTATCCCTTGATAGAACATGAAAAAGGCGTATTTTATTCAAAAATGTTAGCTAAAGATGCCGACGACCCATTTGCAGGCGTTCAATACAGCACCACTGAAAAGTATTTTGTATTGCACTCTTATTTCGGCTCCGCCACGGAAATTAACTTTAAAACGCTATTCGATAACGATTGTGCTTTGGGCGGATATTCCCCGGTAATAGAAAAGATTTGTTCCTATGCGTTCAACTCTAACGACACTCTAAAGACAATCAAACTACCCATCAACATTAAGTACGTTGATTACCTTGCCTTCTCATCCTGCCAAGCTCTTGAAGCACTTTACTTATTGGGTGATTCGTCGCATACTCCTTATTCTTATCAAATAGAACAAGACGGCATAAACACAAGCTTTATGTCTGCCAATTTTAAAATTTACGTTCCCGTTCCCCTAGTGAATTCCTATATATCTACTTGGGGTGCTAAATGCACGTCTATACGCAACAAGTTCGTAGGTATGGTATGATAGCAATTTATATTCTTTCTGCACTATCAATAATTCTAGGTACGCTCAGCGGATTCTTCAACCTACGCATTAGCCCCACTCGCCGTATCTTCACCAAGGGCCTTGCATCTCTTCTTTTTATTGCGGTTGCTCTAATTGCAATTTATATTAAAGGTGCTTCTTTGTACGCAGTATTGGTAATAGGTGCTCTCATACTTGGTGCCGTAGGCGACCTGTATCTTTGCTTGAACGCAAACATTGCCCTAAAAGAAAAGACCGCCAACCTTTTCCTTATAGGCGGAGCCAGTTTCTTTGCCGGCCACGTTCTTTTTAGCATAGTCTATATTGCTTGCGTTCCTTTCCCACTCTACCTTATTCCTTGCGTATTTATTCTTCCCGCCCTATTAGGCGTTGCACTTTTAGTCGGCAAAAAAAAGATATCACTTGGTAAACTTACTCCGTTTGCATTTGCTTACGGCATAATACTAAATCTAATGCTAGTAGTTACTATAAACGCTTTTGCTCATAACTACAACAATACGTTTGGTATTTTAAGTCTAATAGCAGGCGTGCTGTTCGCCATCTCGGACGGGGCTTTGTTCTTTAAAGAATTTTCTCACCTAAAGGGGAATCCGGTGCTCATTTACATTGTTTTGGTAACCTATTACGTCGCACAATGTCTTTTCGCTTGTACTATTTTATTCTATTAACATAAAGGAAGATGCTATGAAAAAATTAACTACCCTTCAACTTGGTTTACTCATTGGTGCAATCGCCATAATTTGCTTAGGATTGGTTTTCCTTCTTTCCGCAATGCAAATCTTGCCCCTTTTTAACGCAATCACAAATGCACTGGGAAGATACCTTATAGTAATAGGAACCATGAGTGCTGGCATTATGTTGTTTTCTAACGTTGCTCTTACCATAGAAGACCAAAAACTACGCAATGGTCTTACCATAGGCATCACTGCTTTTGCTTTTGTTTTGACTCTTCCCTTAGTTTACGTCTTCATTGCAATATTCCCCGCAAACGTTGGCATTATGGGCTTTGTTGGTAGAGAAATTATGATGCTGGATACCATAGTCGCAGGATTCCACGGTTGGTTCGGAAGCGGTGCTTTCGTATACGTCGTATACTCATTTATGCTGGTAGTTTCCATCGTATTCCTTCTTGAACCGCTTGCAGTAGGTATCCTTGCCCTAAAAGGCAAGACCTTGGTACTCTTCAAGAAAGGTGGTCCCGTCTTTAGCATCGATGAACTACCCGTATTAAAGAAAATCAGAGAAAAGGAAGAAAAACTAAATGATTAGTTCTTTTGAGCGTACTCGCATACTTATCGGTGACGCTTCTTTGGAAAAACTGCAAAATGCTAAAGTCGCAGTCTTTGGCGTCGGCGGTGTCGGTGGTTTTATTGCAGAAGCACTAGCAAGAAGCGGTGTGGGAAGCATTGACCTTTACGACAACGACGTCGTTTCCGTCACCAATATAAATCGTCAAATCATCGCTCTTAATTCTACGGTAGGAAAATATAAAACCGACGTTATGAAGGAGCGTATATTCGACATAAATCCTAACTGCAAAGTTAATGCTCATAATCTTTTTTACGACCTAGAAAGTGCAAAAGAAATAGACCTTTCCGTCTACAACTACGTTGCCGATGCAATAGACTCGATAAAAAGTAAAATTGAACTCATAAGAAGAGCAACGGAACTTGCCGTACCGATTATAAGTGCAATGGGAGCAGGCAACAAGCTTGACCCTACTGCTTTTGAAATAACAGACATATCCAAAACTTCCGTTTGCCCGCTAGCAAGAATCGTCCGCAAAGAATTAAAGGAATTGGGCATAAAGCATCTTAAAGTATGCTACTCCAAAGAAACTCCCATTTCTCCCCTTCCGTCCGACGACGACTGCGGAAAAAAGATTACTCCCGGTTCGACCGCATTTTGCCCTAGCGTCATGGGACTAATAATGGCAAGTGAAATCATAAAAGACCTAACCAAATAAAAGAATAAAAGAGCCCGCTTGCTGGCTCTTTTTTATTTGTGGAGGAGGGATTGAGAAATTCAATTAATCGTACGAAGGATTACCGGCAAGCGGAGTATAAAATCTCTAAATCGGCTTCCTTTCGTTGTCTATATTCTACCAAGCGTTTTTGAATTCTAAGAGTAAGAGATGCTGAAAGTTTTGTGAATAATTTTTGAGTCGGTTATGAATTATTCACTATCTATTGATTAAAAGGTAATTTTTTGTTAAAATATGACTATCATCGTGCGGAGTAGATTATGAGCAAGATAAAATGTGTTCTTTTTGATATGGACGGCACCCTTTCCGATACCCTTGACGACCTTAAGGTCGCTCTTAATTATACTTTGGAAACGCTTTCTTTACCGCTAAGAAGTCGTGAAGAAACTTTAAGCTACGTCGGTAACGGAATAGATGCTTTGGTCATGCGTGGTTTACCGGACAATGATAAGTCCCGCTTTGAAGAAGCACTAAAAATTTTTAAAGATTACTATAAAGACCACCTTACAGACTACACTCGCCCCTATGACGGCGTAAACGAACTAATAGACGTCCTAAAAGAAAAAGGACTAAAAATCGGCATTGTATCAAACAAGCTCCAAGCCCCGCTTGAAGCAATAGTCCGTTCTTTTTGGGGCAGTAAAATAGATGCCGTTTGCGGTATAACCGATTATTATTCACCCAAGCCCAGTCCCGATATGGTAAACGTATGCCTTGATAGACTCCACTGTTCTCTCGAAGACGCCGTTTACGTAGGCGATAGTTTGGTAGACGTAGCAACGGCAAAAAATGCAGGAGCTCGCTTCATTGCATGCTCTTGGGGTTTTGCAACTAAAGAAAAGTTGATTTCCGCCGGGGCGACTGAAATCATCAATCATCCGGCAGAATTACTAAAATATATAGTATAGGTTTCCAAAAATGGTAAAATTGTCTCCCAAAAACTTACTATCTTCTTCCGAGATTACCTTCTCAAACGTAAAGGTAAATGCTTACTCACGCTCGTTTGAAGATGAAATTAATTCTTATGGGAAGGCAACTTTACTGGAAGTTTTTACCGACATGCTCTTTATACGAGAGTTTGAAAACACGCTAAAACTTTCCAGGGACTCCGGTCTTTTAGGTTACAAATTCTCATACCCAAGCCACCTATCCATAGGTCAAGAAGCCGTTGCCGTAGGCCAAGCTCTTGCTCTAAAAAAAGAAGATATCGTCTTCGGTTCCCACCGTGCACACGGAGAATTTTTAGCAAAATCTTTTAGGGCAATACGCCTAAGTGAAGAAAATGAACTCCTTTCCGTTTTGGGAAATTACCCTACTGCAACCTATAACGCAATAAAAGATAAACTTCAAGGAAGCATAAAAGAAAAGGCTCTAACCTTCCTTCTCTATGGTGCTTTTTCGGAAATATTCGCTCGTTCCACCGGACTTCAACGTGGCTTAGGCGGTAGCATGCACTTGCATTTTATGCCTTTCGGCTCCTATCCCAATAACGCTATCGTTGGTGGCTCAGCCCCTATTGCCGTCGGAAGTGCTCTATACGACCGCATCAACGGCGATGGTCGCCTAAACGTTGTTAACGTTGGCGATGGTGCACTAAACTGCGGTGCCGTTTATGAATCGATTGCTTTTGCAACCATGAACCAATATAAAGGATTGTGGGCATCAAAGAAGGGACTTCCATTACTCTTTGTCGTAATCGACAATTTGTATGCTCGTGGGGGAAATACGAAATTAGAGACAGGCTCCTACGATAACCCGGCTAGAGTTAGTGTAGGTTTCACAGGCGACCAGATGCGTTCTGAATCGGTAAACGGACTCAACCCGTTTGCAGTAGCAGATGCCGTTAAAAGACATCGTCAAGACGTTTTGTTGGGCAACGGAGCATCTCTCATAAATTGCACCACGTATCGCCACGACGAGCATAGTATAGGCGATAAACCCAATCGTGATGAAAGCGAAGTCGCAAGCTGGAAGGCTCTTGACCCAATAGCGACATATTCACGCCTTCTCATAGAAAACAACCTATTAACTAAAGATGAACTTGACGCCTTGCATGCAGACGTACGTAAAAAGACGATGCTTGCATATTCATTTGCAATAGATGAAAATTTAAGTCCCGCCGTCGACCTAAAAAAAGACGAAAACGCCATATCAAAGTACGTTTTCAACAATGAAACGATGGCAAAAAAAAGCGTTAGTTCTCCGCTAGAAAACAGTCCTTTATACTTGGATTTAAAGAATAAGTCACCCGAAAGCTTCACCTTGCGTGATGCCGTTTCCCTAGGCATAATGGAAGGCTATATTGGTTACTCCAAGTTTATATGCTATGGCGAAGACGTACGTGGTTGGCAATCTAAAAACTCCGTTTTCTATGGGCTCGACAAATATCTTCCCTATGAAAAACTGTTCAATGCCCCCATTGCAGAATCCGCAATAGTCGGCTCGGAAATAGGTTATGCTTTACGTGGTGGAAACGTGCTTAGCGAGCTTCTTTATGCGGATTTCTTAACTCGTGCAAGCGATGAAATAATAAACCAAGCATCCAAGTGGCAATCTCTTTCCGGCGGTACGATTAGTCTGCCCATGACGTTAAGGCTTTCGGTAGGAAGGAGTTACGGCGGACAACACTCACAAGACCTTTCCGGCATGATAGCAAGGGTAAACGGGCTTAAAGTATATTATCCCACCACCCCTACCGATATGCTTGCAACGTTACGTTACGCAATATCTTCAAAAGACCCCGTAATTGTTTTTGAGCCAAAAGAGTTTTATGGGAAAACCGAAATAACCAAGGCCATACCACAAAACGAGAACGCCCTTGAAAGCACTTCCATAAAGCAAGCGGGGGACAATGCAACCGTAGTTACAATCGGACCGGCTCTTTATGACGCCCTGGAAGCAAACAAGGACGGCAATCTAGGTCTTGAAATAATCTCTCTTGTTTCCCTTGCCCCCATCGATTATAACCCCATAATCGCATCCGTAAAAAAGACGGGAAAACTTATAATAATGGGAGAAAGTTCCTTCACAGGCGGAATCATGACGGACGTTTGTGCCTTTATGCAAAAAGCCTGCTTTAATTACCTAAAAGCCCCCGTTGAAATACTTTCTACGTCCCCGACCATCGTTCCCCCAAACGGCGTAGAATCCGTTTATTATGACCTAAAAGAAAGATTGTTAGCCCTTTTATAAAACAAAACTAAAATAAAACACGACGCCGATTGGCGTCCTTCTTTCTTATTATTGTGATTTTATTAATCTAAAATCTTGCAGTAATCGCTCATATATTGATAATTTTCAATGTTAGTCCAATGAGCATCAAAGTAGTAAGTGGTGGAGAATACGAGTTCACTTTCGATAGAACCCATCCAAGTATCTTCTGCTAGGAAATAACGGGGATATCCGTTGTCCCAAATTTCGATGGTTTGGTCGAGCTTGGTGTAGTGAGCATTGTCCATGCCGGAGCTTGCCTTAAGGTTGGGAAGAGTAATCTTTTCCGGAGCTTTGTTAAGGTCAAGGCTGAGCTTTAGGGTATAATAACCTTCTTCTTCGTTATAACTTACTTCTGCGGAAAGGATGGTTTCTGCAAGAATATCATGGTCGGTTAAACGATAGCCGTAATCATGCTTTGCAAGTTCGCCTTTAACTGCGGAATCCCAAGGAATATCAAAGGAAGGATATCCTGCTTCGTCCATAACGGGAGTGGGTTGAGAATCTTGGTCGGGAGCGATATACTTGTAGCTTTGGTATTTTTCCATACTATCATCAGTATAACGAGCTTCAGCAAAACGAGTGCTGTCACCGGCGATTGCACCCATAACTGCGGATAGCAATTTAATGGTGGGGTCGTTTTTATCACCGCTGATATAAGCGTATTCGGTATAATGTTCTCTATCTTGGTTGCGTACGTTAAAACGATATCCGGTTACAGGTACGCCAAGCATGGTATTGGTATAACTGGTTTGATATGCTACGCTATCTGCAGTGCAATACTTTTCGGATGCAATTGCATAAAGTTCAGCTGCAAAAGCCTTTACTGCAGCTTCATCACTAGCATCGGGCATAACCAAGTCTAGTTTTTCGCCTACAGGTTTTTCACCCGGCTTGAAGGGTTCCATTTTAGGAGCTTCTCCGCCACCCATCAAAGGTGCGATAAAGCCGGCAAAAACTACGCCCAATACTACTATTGCACTTAGTGCTGCAATACATTTTCTTAGTCTTTTCATCTTTTCTCTCCTTGTTAATTATGCATCTTCACCCAGCATTTCTAGGGTACTCTTAGGAACTGCTTTACTGTCGCCGTGTTTTACAAAGAACATAAGGGCGATTGATATGATTACGCAAATTACCGAATATAAGAACAAGTACTTGGTGCCCCATTCGTCCATAATTAGACCTGCAATGAAGGGAGTAATTGCTTGAGCGGACATCGTTGCGGTGTAGTAAAGGCCGGTATACTTACCAATGGTTGCGTTGGAAGAAAGTTCAACAACCATCGGGAAGGTATTAACGTTACCTATAATCAAACCAAAGCCTGCTATTAGATAGAATATTGCGTATAGATATACGGCGTAACTGCTGGGAGTTGCTGCAAAGAAGAATATCAAGAGATAGCTTATTACGGCTAGACCGAAGCCGAGCATAATAGACTTTCTTCTTCCTATCTTAACCGCTAGCCAACCTACAGGGATGAACGCAACGGCAGATACACCCATGGATACACCGCTTATTACGCCACCAATACCTGCGGACTGACCAAGGGTCTTGGTGATATAAATTGACAAGTTGGAAGAAATTGCATTGTAGCCCATAAACCACATGAAGATTGATGCAAGGATGAGTAGGAATGATACCATTCTTGCTTTCTTTGCCTTGCCGGTTTCCAGTGCTAGGGTAGCTTCGTCTGCTCCACCCTGTACTTCATCTTCGTCGTCGTTACTTATGCCGTATTCCGCACATAGCTCTTGACACTCGTTAAATAGTACGGGTTCTTTTACGAAAACAAGGAAGCAAGCAAGAAGTATTAACATTGCACATGCTACTGCAATAAATATCGCCATGTATCCATACGGATTTATCATGAACGTTATTGTATAAATCAAGAATGCTACAGCACCACCTGCACCACCTGCTAGGTTTATCATTGCGTTTGCTTGGGAACGTAAGGGCTTGGGCGTTACGTCCGGCATTAGTGCAACTGCGGGAGAACGGAAGGTTGCCATTGCTATTAGAACAAGTAGCAATACTACCATATAGAGAACTAGGGGCGTGATGTTACCCATCGTTATCTTTTGGAAAATTTGGTCGGTTGCATAACTATTGATACCCGTCTTAACAAAGCTATTGTATTCTTCCGTATATTCGGTAGTTCCTTCTTTGAAGGGGTTAAGAGCAATGTCAAGATATGCTTCTAGGGTATCGCCACCAAAATCTTTAAAGTATTTGCGGTCGCAATAGTCGGAGTTATGTGCACCTTCGTTATAAAGCATGGTATAAAGCTCTTCTGCATTGTATACCTTGCCTTCATGGTCGGTATAAGTATAACCTTCAACGTGGGTTGCGGTAATTTCCGCACGCAAGTTCAACGATGATTTAAGTTGAGCGTTAGACGTAATAGGTACGAATATCATAATGATAACGCTTGCGATGGTGCCAAGTACGATAAAAGGCGTACGGCGTCCCCATTTGGTATTAGTCCTATCGCTTAGTTTGCCGAAAAGAGGAAGTAGGAACAAGCTCAAAAGGTTGTCCGCACCCATTATCAAACCACGCAAACTGTTGGAAAGGCCGAAGGTGTTTTCAAGAAGGAGCGGTACTACGTAGTCGTAAGCCGTCCAGAAAACTTGGATGACTGCAAACGCAAGACCTACTTTAAGGGTTCTCCAATAGTTAAGTTTCATTGTTCACCTCTAAAAAATTTATCCTTATCCATTATAAATGAAAAAGATTCTTTTTTCAATA
>JAZNYA010000067.1:0-8515 GCA_045594145.1 Candidatus Stercoripulliclostridium sp.
GGCAACAGGGGAACGCATTGTCAACGGCAAAGTTGCAATAAATGCAGACGGCTCTAACCTTGTTTCCATCACCGAACTTGCAAAAAGTAATCGTTACGGTACGGGCGTAGTAACTTCCGATGATATCACAGGTGCAACCCCCGCAGGCTTTTCCGCTCACGCTAAATCCAGAAATAATAGTGCGGAAATCCTAATTAGCCAAAAAGATGCTTCCTTGGATTTGCTCCTTGGTGCCGGTAGTTACTCTGCAGTATATCAAACTATGTTCGAAGAAAAGGGCTGGAACTGGGTTAAAACCTACGACCAACTTTCGCTGGAAAACAAGAGAGTTGTCGCCACCTTCGAAAACGTCGGTTATGAAAACGGCACTAACGAAGTACCCACTCTAACCGAACTTGCTTCTTATGCAATAGATTACATGGAAGCCAACTATCCCACGGGATATTTCCTAATGATAGAAGGGGCAAAAATAGATAAGGCTTCCCATAGTGGTAACGTATCGGAAATGATGAAAAATCAACTTGATTTTAGCAACGCTATCAAGGCAGTAGACCAAAAACTTTCTGCAACCGGTAGTGGTTATTCGTTAATAGTTACCGCCGACCACGAAACCGGTGGCTTGCAAAAAGCAAATAGTAGGGAAGAAATTTCCGATTCCTTGTATACCACCACCAATCATACCGATACTAAAGTAGGTCTATACTTTAAGAGTACTCTAACTACCACTCCCGGCATTATCAACGGAGAACAAATTCTAAACAAAGAAATCTTCCTTCTTTGCAAGGAACTACTAGCAATAAATTAGTACTATAAACCCAAACGACGTTACGCAAAGACTACATGAAAATTAAGTTTTTACAAACGGTTAAGGAAACTTTCATATCTTCCCTTCCCCTTGCCGTAATAATTGTAATTTGCCTTTGTATTGCACCACTAAGCGAGCCTAGCGACTATCTTAAGATAGTCGTTGGTTACGCTTGCGTCGTTTTGGGACAATCTTTGTTCTTGTCCGGCTTGGAAGCCAGTATTTTGCCCATTGGTAGAATGGTGGGTAACTCCTTCTCTCGCTATAATAAACTAGCTTTCGTTTTGAGCTTCGGCTTCATTTTCGGGCTTATGGCAACGGTTGCAGAACCCGCTCTTTCCGTTCTCGCAAAGCAAATTAGCGGTATAATGCCACTGGTTAACAGCACGCTATTTATATGGATTACCGGTACCGGCATAGGTATAGGCGTTGCAATAGCTCTTTTACGCATTGTTAAAAACATTAATATTAAGTTAGTGTTTGCCGTGCTTTATGCGGTAACCTTCCTTTTCGTCGCCTTTGCTCCCGGCGAATTCATCGCTCTCGCATTTGATGGTAGCGGAGCCACCACCGGTGACGTTTCCGTTCCCTTCATATTGGCTCTAGGCCTTGGTATTTCCGCCACGGCATCCAAAAACAAAACCAACGATGATTCTCTCGGTATAATCGGTATTGCGTCCGTAGGGCCGATTATAGCCGTTTTAATTTATGGCATAATCGTAAAAGCAACAAACGGTAGCTTGCCACCGGAAAACGCTTACGATATGTCCACAATTCGTGGGGTTGGGGATATTATTCTTGGCAACATGTCGGACGTCGCTCTCGCTGTCTTGCCCATAATACTAATTTCCGTTCCCTTCCTAATTTTTGCATTAAGACTACCCAAAAAGACCTTTGCTAAACTCTTGCTTGGCGTCATCCCCGTCTATTTGGGACTGCTCATATTCCTTTCCGGCATAGATTTCGGCTTTGGCTTCATCGGACAATATATTGGCGAAATGTTCTTCGATTCATCCAAACCCGATTGGTTAAAGTGGATACTGCTTCCCGTAGGGTTCATTTTGGGTGCTGCAATAACCGTATCGGAACCCGCTGTTACCGTATTAGGTTCCCAAATTGAAGAATTAACCAATGGCCACATAAAGAAGATGACTATACGCATAACCCTTGCTCTCGGCATAGGCGTAGCGTCGCTTTTGTCTATTTTGAAGATATTAACCGAAATAAATATTCTCTATTTCCTAGTTCCGCTTTATGCCGTATCACTCGTTATGATGATATTCACCCCAAAACTATTCGTCGGCTTAGCTTTCGATTCCGGCGGTGTTACGGGCGGTGCTTTAACTTCCGCTTTCTTAACTCCGTTAACACTAAGCATTGCTCAAGCAGTTGCAATGGAAAAGGGTGGAACTATGTCCATTTTAACCAACGGCTTCGGCATAATTTCATTTATATCCGTTACGCCCTTAATAGCTATTCAAGCATTGGGTATAATCTATAACGTACGTCTAAAACGTGCTACAAAGGAAGCGGAAGAAGAGTCGTTTGTGGGACTAGAATCCTTCGTTATGGATTCGGCTACTTCTGAGCCCGAAGAACTAAATGAAGAAGCAGAAGGCGTAGTAGAAGACGACGTAGCAATAGAAGACGTACCCACGGAAGAAAATGATGCTACGGACGAAGAAGCCTTGGAAGAACTCTTGGAAGAAACTCCGGAGCCCATGGTGGAAGAAATAGAAGAAGCGGAAGAACTCTTGGAAGAAACAGAAGAACAATCCATTGAATTGGAAGAAATAATAGAAGATGAAAGCGTTTTGGAAGAAACGCAAGTAGCAAATGAAGAAAATCCAACGGAAATTGGGGGTGTTGTAGATGACTAACGCTCAAAATAACGGCTTGCAATATTTTGTCATTATTGCAGAACAAAAGAAAAAGAATAAGTTTTTGTCGCTTCTTGGCGATTATGAAGCACATGGCGTACAGGTAGTATACGCCCATGGCTCTGCTAATCCAAATGCTTTTGCTTCGGCGTTCGGGTTCGAAGTAGAACAAAACAAGGTGCTAATTTCTTGTCTACTCAAATACGACAAAGCAAAGGAACTATTGGATACCCTTTATAATGAATATAACTTCAAAAAACCCAATACGGGTATAGCGTTCGGTGTCTCGGTCGAAGGCTTGGCATTTTAGTCAAAGGAGAAAAAATATGAGCGAATTAAAAGCATTGTATATCATAGTTAACGCAGGATTTGCATCCGAAGTGGTAGATATCGCACGTGCCGTGGGTGCAACCGGTGCTACCATAATAAACGCTAGGGGCTCCGTAGCTAAACCCAAAACAATTCTTGGAATTACCATAGATACGGAAAAAGAAATAGTACTAAGTGTTGTTAAAAAGGACGTTGCCGTTAAGGTTATGGAAAAAGTAAAGGAAAAAGCAGGCGTTGGTACCCCGGCACACGGACTATGCTTCTTTATGCCGGTAGAAATGTCTACTCTAACCATACACGAAACGGCTTTTGATGAACAAGATGAATAAAAATCAGCTAGTTTAAACGCCTAAAATTTAGTCCTTTAATTATAATTTAATAATTAAAGCCCAAACTAGATATTGACAACTCAGATAAAAAGTTGTATCATTAAAAAAGTAGCATATATGACGTTAATGGAACCAGCTGACTGCAGAGACCGTTGGTTCCTTTTGCTTTTAAGGAGTAAAACATGAAGAAAATTGAGCCTACCATAATCAAGGAAACGCTATACATCCTAGTTTGTGTGGTTATTTTAAGCGTGCTTATGGAAGCTGTTTTTCTCATTATACGTCGCTGGGATTATACCGTTCTACTCGGTAACTTGCTTACCGGTTTTGCCGTCACCCTAAACTTCTTCTTGATGGGACTCGGCGTACAAAAAGCAATCGGCAAGGATGAAAAGGAAGCAAAAAAGATTGTAAGATTATCGCAAGTTTATAGATATTTGATACTCATAGTCTTCCTTGTAATAGGCGTCGTCTTCTCTTGCTTTAATAATTGGGCGGTGTTCGTTCCGGTCGTTTTCCCACGTATCGCTATTGCAATAAGACCGCTATTTAATAAGAAAAAAAGCGAGCAAGAAGTAGCGGGAGACGGAGTACCCCAAGAATCCCAAGAAGAAATAAAAGAAGAAATACAAGAAACTACCGCTCAACCCGAGCAACAAGACGTAGAAGAATAGGAGTAATAAGGTGAAGAGCGTTAAAACGCAAAAAAACGTTTTCATAGCTGTGGACGTATTGTTAATTTTAATGATGGTTCTCCCAATAGTTGCGGGAATCGTCCTTAAGGTGCTAACTACGCCCCTTAGCGAAGGCGTTTCCATATCTGGAGCAAGGGTTTTCTTTAGTATACCTATGCCTTTCCAAGATTTGCTCATAACCGAGTCGCAAATTAACTCCTTCCTAGTGCTAATTTCCATTTTCGGACTATGCCTTTATATGACTCACGGCATAAAAGTTAAAGCGGAAACCAGACGTCAACGCATTGCAGAGTGGATAGTAGAAAAAGTGGAAGGCATGGTTAACGAAAGCATGGGCGATTACTTCAAGGGATACGCTCCTTTCATCGCAGCCATAATGGCTTTGTCAGCTTTCTACAGTTTGCTATCTTTGTTTGGCCTTTATCCCCCGACTTCAGATTTGAATATCGTCGCAGGTTGGGCGATTTTGGTTTTTGTATTAATCACCTATTATAAACTTAAGAGCGGTCCGCTAAAGTATCTAAAAGGATTCTTCGAGCCCGTTCCTTTCCTTGCTCCTATGAATTTAATAGGGGAATTCGCAACTCCGCTTTCCATGTCCTTCCGTCATTATGGTAACGTGCTTTCCGGCACGGTTATTTCCACGCTACTCGCATCGGCTCTACAAGGACTTTCCCACATGGTTTTGGGATGGTTGCCGGACGTTATATCAAATATACCTATCTTCCAAATAGGTATTCCCGCCGTTTTATCAATTTATTTCGACGTATTCAGCGGATGCTTGCAAGCATATATCTTTGCAATGCTAACCATGATGTACGTTTCCGGCGGATTCTCTCTCGACGATTATTTGTTGCGTAAAGAAAAACGTCAACAAAAACGTATGGCAAAAAATAAAAAATCAAAAACAAAAAACAATTTGGAGGTTGTTTAATATGTTAGAACTTGCTGTAGGTATCATTTTAGGTTGCTGTGCTTTAGGTGCAGGTGTTGCAATGATAGCAGGTATCGGCCCCGGTATCGGTGAAGGTAATGCCGTTGCAAAGGCCTGTGAAGCTATAGGTCGTCAACCGGAAAGCAAGGGAAGCGTTACCAGCACTATGCTCATGGGTTGTGCCGTTGCAGAAACTACTGGTTTGTACGCTCTAGTTATCGCAATTCTACTAATCTTCGTAGCACCTAATATGTTGGTAAACATACTACTTGGCGTAATAGGATAAAAAGGAGAAACACTATGCAAACCTTAGACGTCATTTCTGTCAATATATGGCAGATATTGATTTCTTTGATAAATCTCGTTTTGTTGTTCCTTATACTCAAAAAGTTTCTTTTTAAGCCCGTTAAAAAGATGCTACAAAAAAGGAAGGATGAAATAGACGCTCAGTATCAAGCGGCTGCGGATGCGGAACAAACGGCGGAAGAACATCGCAAGGAGTGGGAAGCAACTCTCGCTACGGCAGATGCTAAAGCCGATGAAATCTTGCAAAACGCTACCGAAAACGCTAAGCGTCACGGAGATAGACTCGTGATGGAAGCTCAGGAAAAAGCCGAGAGCATAATTCGTGTTGCTCAAAACGAAGCTGAACTTGAACGTCGTAAGGCCACCGAAGGTATTAAGCGTGAAATCGTAGAAGTATCCGGTGTCCTAACGGAAAAGATGTTGGAAAGAGAAATTAACGTCCAAGACCATCACGCTCTAATAGAATCCTTCATTGAGAAAATAGGTGAAGAAGATGACGGAAATAATTAAAGAGTATAGTACCGCTCTTTTTATGCTTGCGAGCGAAAAGGGAGACCAAAAAGAATACGCAGGTATCCTAAATGAAATCAAAAAGATTTTTTTGGATAATCCTTCGTATCTTTCTTTGCTGTCTTCTCCGTCTATCCCTGTTGTAGAAAGGCTTTCCGCAATAGACGATGCTTTCAAAGAAAAAGCTCCCGAATATATCCTTTCCTACCTAAAGTTACTTTGTGAAAAAGGTAGAATAGGAGAGTTTATAGAGTCCGTTGATGAATATAATGCCTTGCTTAACGCATCGGAGCGTGTGTTTACCGCCAAGGTGACGAGTGCACAAGCTCTTACCGATGAAGAAAAGGGTAAACTAATCCAAAAATTAGAGCAATCGCAAGCCGGTAAGGTACAAGCCGAATACTACGTAGATGCCACTTTGCTTGGTGGTATGATAGTAGAAATTGACGGCAAAGTTATGGATGGCAGTTTACGCCGTCGTTTACAAGACGTAAAGGAAGTGATTAATCAATGAATATAAGACCGGAAGAAATTAGCAACGTTATTAAAGAGCAAATTAAAAACTATCAGTCTAAAATCGAGATGAAGGAAACCGGCACCGTAATTTTGGTCGGTGATGGTATCGCACGTGTTTACGGACTTCGTGAATGTATGGCAAGCGAACTTCTTGAGTTTGAAGACGGTAGTTTTGGTATGGCTCAAAACTTGGAAAGCGATACCGTATCGGTTGCCCTTCTTTCTAACCAAAATAACATCAGAGAAGGCTCTTCCGTAAAGAGAACGGGAAAGGTCCTTTCCGTGCCCGTTGGCGAAGCGATGCTAGGTCGTGTTGTTAATGCTTTGGGTGAAGCAATAGACGGCAAAGGTCCCATCACCACCACCGCCACTCGTCCCATCGAATCGGAAGCTCCCGGAATCATAGAAAGAAAGAGCGTTTCCGTTCCCTTGCATACCGGCATTAAAGCCATAGATAGTATGATACCTATCGGCAGGGGACAACGTGAATTGATTATAGGTGATAGACAAACCGGTAAAACTGAAATCGCCATCGATACCATTATCAATCAAAAGAACTCGAACGTAATATGTATTTACGTTGCAATAGGACAAAAGAATAGCTCCGTTGTACAAATCGCAAACCAACTCACTCAAGCCGGTGCTATGGAATATACCATTATAGTTTCTGCATCTGCATCCGAGTCCGCACCCCTACAATACGTTGCTCCGTATTCGGGTTGTGCAATGGCAGAATATTTTAGAGAACAAGGCAAAGACGTCCTAATTATATACGACGACCTTTCGAAGCATGCGGTTGCATATAGAGCACTTTCTCTTCTAATTCGTCGTCCCCCGGGCAGAGAAGCCTATCCCGGTGACGTATTCTATTTGCACTCCAGATTGCTAGAGCGTGCCGCTTGCGTAGATTCAGCATATGGCGGTGGCTCAATAACCGCTTTACCGCTAATTGAAACCCAAGCCGGCGACGTATCGGCATATATTCCTACCAACGTAATTTCTATTACCGATGGTCAAATATTCCTTGAAACCGAACTGTTCCACGCAGGCATTATGCCGGCAATAAACCCCGGTATATCGGTTAGCCGTGTAGGTGGCTCTGCTCAAATTAAGGGCATGAAGAAGGTTTCCGGTGAACTAAAACTACTGTACTCACAATATCGTGAACTACAAGCTTTTGCCCAATTCGGTAGCGACCTTGATGCAGATACTAAGGCAAGACTCGCCCTAGGCGAAAGAATAGTTGCTGTCTTAAATCAAGGTAGAAACGCTCCGGTAAGACCCGGTTGCCAAATAGCAATCGTATATGCCGTAATCAACGGATATCTTAATGAAGTTCCCGTTAAGTCCGTCAAAGACTACGAAGCAAAACTTTATGAACTACTAGAAAGCAAGTATAATTCTTTCCTAGTCAGAGTGGAAAACGGAAGCTGGGAAGAACAAGACGTAGAAGAACTAAAAACGGCTCTTAGGGAGATGGAAAAATAATTTATGGGTGCCGATACTAAACAATTGCGTACAAGAATAAAGAGCGTGGACTCCACCCTTCATCTTACGAAGGCGATGGGGCTCGTTGCGTCGTCCAAAATACGCAAAGCTCTTGATGCAATGTATAAAGGCAAAGAATTTGCGTCTGCTCTAGAAGAAATCATATCCACCTTAACGTCCTATGACGAGTGCAAAAAAACGGCGTATATGAGCGAGAGAGAAGGCGACAAGGTTCGTTTGGTAGTGGTTGCGGGAGATCGTGGGCTAGCTGGCGGATATAATGCAAATATCTTCCGTTTGTTAAGAGAGTTTTCCGGAGCAGAAATTGTTCCCATAGGAAAAAGAGCATGCGATAGGTATGGCAAAGACGTTGTGCGTGCAGAAACCTATTCATATTCGCAAGCAATGACTCTTGCAAACGAAATTTGTAAGGACTTCCTAGAAGGAAATTGCGATAAGGTAGGTATAGTATGCACTCGCTACAACTCTATGATGTCGCAAGAAGCATACGTAAAATGGATTCTTCCGCTTGAAAAGGCAAGCGATAAAAAATCAGTCGGGGCTATTTTCGAGCCTGATGAATTATCCGTCCTAAACGCAATTATCCCGGAATATATAGCAGGCGTTATAATTTCTTGCGTAAAAGAAAGCTTTGCGTCGGAAGTAGCTGCAAGAAGAGTGGCAATGGATAGTGCGGGCAAGAATGCACAAGAAATGATAAA
>JAZNYA010000068.1:0-5859 GCA_045594145.1 Candidatus Stercoripulliclostridium sp.
TGCCTTTTTTTTTGTAGGTCGCTAAAAAGTGCGGAGTGCGGAACGCGGAACGCGGAACGGCTTCACTACGGTATCGCTTCGCTCATAAGGAAAATATATTTAGTCTTTTTAAACCACGATTTTTAGATGAGATACGACGGAAAGAGAAAAATTGGCGACAGGAGTTTACTTAGCGTAAATGACTGAGCTAGTTTTTCTTCTTTCCTAAGTAGGTCGCTAAAAAGCGTGGTTTAAAATTTGCTCTTTTAAAACAGAAATATCATTGTCCAAAAGCTTTATTAGTTCGGAAAGTCGCTTGGTTTCCCTTCCGCTTCCTATTCCTTGCATTACCACGTATATTCCATCGGATATGGCGTCCAAAAGGTCGGTCATCTTTTGGCAAAGCGGAATATATTCTTCCATACTGCTATGGTCAAGGCTCATGGAAGTTTCCAATAGCTTCCTTACGTTCGCAATAAAGGTCCCTACGCTGTCCGTCAACACTGCGAAATCGGAAAGATTCTTGATTATCTTCTCCACCTGTGGCAGACTCTTCTTTCTGCCCGCTTCCTGCAGTGCCTTTTCGCCTAGCGGTATGCCGTATGGGTGAAGGTCATCGAAATATAACTCTTTCATATCTACTCCGTATAGTAGTTTTTGTCGTTTTCTTGGTAGTACGTTACCAGGTGAATTGCCGTAAAGCATACGAGCATAAAGGGGATGCTGACGATGGGGATGATTAGGAACGTGGGAATTGCCGTGGTGGCGATTACGCCGAATACGACTAAAACAAGGGTGAGCATTGCGGGGAAAATTTTGCCGACTGCCTTTGCTCCCGCTCTCATGCCACGCTTAAATTGCAAGGAAAAGTTGAGTTTTTCATTTATGAACACCGCTACCCATTGGCCGGTAAAGGACATGCGAAGGGTGAGTAGCACTAGTCCAACGGCTACTGCGAATATGACGCCGAACAGCCCTATCGTAAGGGATAGCCATCTGCCAAGGAAGAAGCAACCGGCAACGATGGAAATATCTATGGGGGCGGTAATTAGCGTATATATACTTGCAACGCCAACGCTCTTCCAACCGACAGAAACGATGGAGTGGAAAAAGCCTTCCACGAACCTTGTGGACATCTTTTGGTTGAGTGCATATGCGACGGGGCAAACGATGAGTGCCAGGAAAAACTTGACCGCAACAATCAATATGACGGAAAAGATTACGCTCTTAACCAGCTCGCCGGGATGCGTTTCGGCAAAGTGGTCTACGGATGTGACTATACGCTCGAAGAAACTGCCTTCACCCTTCATGACTTCTTCGAAGTGGATGACGATTTCTTCAATATCGAAGGTTGCACCTACTGCGGAAAGCACGGGTTCGCTTATGGTTACGAAGAGAGCTGCACCTATAAGAAGGACGATAAAGGCGTAAATTAGCACCTTAAAGACGAGTTGAACGTTGGTAATTGTGAGAGATAAAGAGTGTTTTAGCGTCATGATTATCTCCTTTTAATCTTGGTGAAGAAGTATTCACGGGGATAATCTTCACGTGGTAGTTCGTTTATTTCATAGTAGCTTACGAAGGAAAGCGTAAGCAAATATACGAGCGTGGTTGCATATAGCACGGATTCTACGATGATGGATGCGATAAAGCTCTTAGCCATACCGACCAACGCCCCTATTACGTAGACCAAAACGATGGGTACGACGACGGCTCCGAACATCCTTGCACCTACCCTACCGCCTACTCGGTTTGCACTTTGGGCAAGAGCGACAAAAGGACGAAGACCATTAAAAGTCATATAGGGAAGATATAAAATCGCAACCGATATTGCGTAGCAAACAAGCACGATATTCAAGAACAATGCAAGCGTTGAAAGGATTGCGGAAAGCACAACGTTATTGATGGTTTGGAATAAAACGATGAGCGTAGCAAGTATGAGTTTACCCACAATGACTGTTAACATCGCCATAAGAACGGCATAGAAAGACGGAATAATAGCTTCGTTGAATTCCATCATCAATCTACGATTGATGGAGAACACGCCCACACGCAGATTTCTGGAAACTATACTTGCCATAACCGATATGCAGAACATAAGCACGAATACGACAATGACGCCGGCAATAAGCACTCTTAGTGGGTTGGCGTGACCGTTAAAGAACAGAGCGGAAAGGAAGCTCTTATCACCCACGGTAAAATCGGCAAGCCAATTATGGTACACGTAAGTAGGTGCGGTAAAATACACCCCAATTCCGCAAGGGATGGCAATTAAGAACAACAGAAAGAAACGCTTTCCGTTTTCCAATTTAAAAAGATACTCGATTGTTTTTTTAAAATATAACATATTGCCCTTTTTGCGAGCAAAAAGGGAATGCAAAATGCAAAATGCAAAATGCAAAATGGGCTTCACTCCACTCCGTTTCGCTCACATGGATTAGTTCTTATGGATTGGTTTTTAAGGTTCTTGGTTCTAGTTTGTTTTTTTGACTATTGCGATTAGAATACTTATTATTTCTCGCAAGTCACCATATATGCTAGCAAACTCTTTTTCGGTAATATACTCCGTTGCTTCAAGCAATTTTAGCCAATATAACGCTTCGTTTGCTTCCTTGAGTGCAATGTTGAACTTGGAATTAAAGTCGGCTCGAGTTTGTCCTTTAACTCCTTCTGCGACGTTTGCACCAATGCTAGTACCACAACGCAACAACTGCCTTGACAAATCCCTTTCGCACCCACGACCATTTAGGTACCTATAGAGTTTGACAATTCTAACTGCAAAGTTAAAACTCTTTGTTTCTATTACGTTGTCGTTAACGTTTTTCTCCATAGTAATGCTTCTCTTATTTGCTCTCTTCTTCCGATTGAGCGGAGCGGGGTTCATTTTGCATTTTGCATTTTGCATTTTGCATTATTTTTCTTCCTAGGAAGAAAAATCCCACTCCCACTCCTGCTCCCCCAACAACGCCAAGCGTTATCCAGAGCCAGAGAAGGTCGGTGGCGGGGTCGGTTTCCGTATATACAAGGTAGTATTCGGCACCGTTAAGAGCGGTGGAAAAACGTATGCCGTTTTCCATTTGTACTTGCTCGGGCTTTATGAAGCCGGAATCGGTCTTTAGGTAGATGGTGAAATTCTTTTGGTTACTATCAAAGCCGATTAGTTCGAAGCCAACGGGTGTGTTGGGTACGGTGGACTGCACGCCACTTACGGTTAGCGTATATGCGAGCTTATATGCTCCCACTCCCTTTAGGTCGCCAATTTCACTTTGGAGAGCGGTGGGAAGCTCCGTGCCACTATACTTTGCTACCGTAAAGGTTGCCCTAACGTCGTCTCCGCCAAGGCTCGGCACGGTTTCCTTATTAAAGTTTAGTCCGTGCAATGTGACGTTACCCATTAGGTCGCCGTTAACTAGGCTAGACGTGAACGTCGCCCCTACGCTAAAGGCGTTCTTGAAGGTGGTGTACTCGTTGTTAAAGAAGGAAAAGTATGCGTTTGAGATACCTTCTCGGTTAGTTTGGGATTCCCCGGAATAGAAACGAAGAAGGAGCGTGGAGTATGCTTCCAAAGCGTCGGTATAGACCTTGCTTTGAACTTTGCCGTCGTATTCGCTTAGCTCTTCGCCAATTTGTATCATATAGTTTTTGACGGAATAGGTTGCTCCGCTTGAGCCTGCCCACTTATCGAAGACGTCGAAGCGGGAATCGGTTTCGGAGTGGTCTTCACGGGAGAACTTTCCGCCCAGCATTTCGTTAATTTGGATGTTGCCCACTCTATCTACTACGAAGTAGTAATAGTAGCCGTCCTTATCTATGGTAAAGGTGACCTTTTGGGAAAGTATAACTTGGGTGGGAGTGAGCGGTTCCCAAGATAGCACGGTTTCCACGTTAGCGTTTTCTACGCTCTCTTCCGTCATATCGCTTAGAGCGACGTCCGTTCTTATGATTAGCACTTCTTGTAGTCCAGACCTGGCGGAAGCAATGGTGCCTTCATTTACGCCGTCAACAAAGGTGGACGAACACTCGAATATCGCTTGATTTTGCTCGTTACGTAGTCCGTTTGCGATTATGCCCGTTTGCATTTTGGGGGAAAGGCAGTCTACGTCCTTGACGAGATGTGAGTTGGATAGCCTATTGGTTTCGCCGTCCGGCAAGCACTCAACGTATAAAGTGCCGTTAAAGTGGACGGTTACGGTGAATACTTTTTTATCGTTCACGATGGTTACGTCCGACCAGCTACTTTCCACTTTTCCCAGCGTTTTGGTGCTTACTTCAAACTTATCCATCTTGCCTTCATGGGTGACGTAAGGGATATCGTCATCAATATCCGCATCCCCTTTTATTGCCCAAACTTGCTCGCTGGAGTCCACTTCATAGGCAAAATATACGTTTACCGTAGATTTCGGCATGGTGATTTTTAGCGTTCTACCGGTTTTTGCGGAAGAATAGGTGGCACTAACAAGCCCCGCAGTGACGTCGGCAATTTCTATATATCCGCCACCGCTACCTATTATGTCCTGGTTATCGGCAGAAGCAACAATCCCACTTTCTAAAGGAAGGACGGCGAGCAAAATTATTAAAATGACGAGAGAGCAAAGAGCGACAAAGCCCCCTGCTCTCTTTTTTAGGTTTAGTATCTCCATCTGCGTTTCTTTTCGACGATTTCTTGTTCGACTTTCTTGCGGAAGGCGTGTTCTCTTCCTTCCAAGGTTTCGTTGTAGTAATGAGCCTTTCTGGCATCATCGGGTATTCTCTTACGTCTTCTAATCGGTAGAGCGATGAGTGCGAATACCGTGCCGAGAACGATTACGCCAACTACTGCAAATACGATTATCATCCAATACGGGAAGTCGTTCTTATAGAAGATGATTTCGCCCGAAGAATCGGCATAGAAGGTTACGTAGTCGCCTTCTCTCGTAATTATTGCACTTTCCAGGTTACCAAGACCTTTAACCGTCAAGTTCTTTGCGTCACGGTATTCTTCCGGAATTAGAACGTAGAACTTAACCTTGCTATCAAGGACGGTATTCAAGCCGTTTTCCTTTACGGTTATTACTTGAACGGTAGCCTTTTGACCTATCATTTGGGTGAATAGGTTGGTCTTATCGATGGTATCGTAAACTTCGGTGAAGGATACGGTAATGTTAGAGCTGAACCCTTCCGGGCTAGTGATATATGAATTGGTGTTGGGGTCGGTTATGACCTTATTGGTGATGGTTGCGTATACGTTATAGATGGGGTCACGTAGCTCGTAGTTCTTGGCATGCAAGCCGTAGAGTTCCCATTTTTCTATTACGACGTTATGTACGCCGACGTTTACCTTATTATCACGTGTATGTGCGAAGAGTTTGATATCGACGTCGTCGCCACTCATTACGCCGATTAGCTCACCACTTACTTCCACGCTCGGCAATCCATCGTAGCTCTTGGAGTACGCCTTGACGTTTTCCAGGCTGATGGGCTTGGGTTGGATTCTGAACATAGCCGTTCTTTGCGTTGCGAAGTAGTTGGGGTCGGTTATGGTTGCCGTTACGGAGTATTCACCTACTGCGGTGGGCATGCGACCTTCATAGCCATCGAAGGACAACGTATAGGAAACGTTGGACGGAGTCGTCATGACGATGGGTAGCGTTACCGAGCCGTAGATTTGGTTGGAAAGGCTGTTAAGGTCGAACTCGATGGCACTTACGGTTGCTCTCGTTACGTTATAATATACGCTTGCCGTCTTTTCATTGATGATGTAATCATCGTGCTCCATGGTAGCGGTTACGGTATATTCGCCGATTGCCGTGGGGGGAGCAATGAATACTTCCTTGGTGGAGTTGTTTTGGTAGCGATAGATGACGTGTGACTCTATGGATTGAACGTTTATGATGTCTTGAG